>NZ_JBHWIO010000010.1:20422-73352 GCF_042732075.1 Kitasatospora sp. NPDC059812 | reverse complement strand
CGCCCCGCGCCACCCCCAACTGGGCGGGGGGGTTGGGGTGGAGACGGGGGATCCTCACCACCCCGCATTGGCCCCCCCCCCGGCCCGGGGGGCCCGCCGGGTCCGGGGCGGGTCGGGGGCCGTCTTCGGGGCCGCCTTCGGGGGCAGGGTCGGGCACCCTCCGGTCCGGCGCCGGACCGGCCGGCCCGACGGCCCGACGGCCCCGGGCTCAGCTCGCGCTGGGCACGGGGGTGGTCGGGGTGGTCGGCGGGGCGGCGGGCGGGCTCGCCGGGGTGGTGTCGGTGCCCGCGGAGGGGGTGGTCGACGGGCTCGCGCCGTCCGTCGCGCCGGGCGCGGGCGTCCCACCGGGCGCCCCGGCGCTCGGGGTGGCGGACGCGCCGCCCGGGGCCGCGGCGGCGGGCTTGCAGCCGTCCTGCTTGGCCATGGCCGCGCCGAGGTCGCCGCGCTGCAGCTTGCCCTGCGCCTGCGTGGACAGCGAGGCCAACTGCTGGATCTGGTCCGAGATGCTGCGCAGGCCGTCCGCGAACTTCGACTGGTCGGTGTTGGTCACGGCGTCCAGCTTCTTCTGGATGTCCTGATAGCCGTCGGCCGCCTTGGTCAACTCGGCGACGGCGTCCTTCTGCAGGTTCTCGCCGTCCTTCACCTTGGGTACCCCGGCTGCGGTGATGGCCGCCGCGATGTCCTGGTTGGTCTTGGCCAGCCGCCCGATGTCCGTCGAGAGCCGCTTCTGCAGCTCGGTCGGGGTCTCGCCGGTCTTCACCTGGGCGGTGTCGGCGAGCGCGGCCTGCGCCTGGACGATCGGGTCCTTGGCCGAGCCGCAGACGTTCGACGCCCAGGACTCCAGCTGCTTGCCGTTGTCGTCGCCGCCGCAGCCGACGGCGCCGAACGCGAGCAGCGCGCCGAGGACGGGTACGGCCAGCAGTCGCTTGTTCACCGGGAGGAGCCTTTCGGTTTCGGTCGTCTTCGGTCGTCGAACCTACACGGCCGATGTCCGCCGCCTGCCGACCGGTTCCCGGGCCCCGGGTTGCCCCCACCGGGTGCCCGGCCCCGCTCGGGCGCGCTCGACGCGGATCGGGCGGATCGGATCGCCGGGCCGGACGGCGCGCGGCACGCCGACCGGCGTGCCGAAGTAGACCTCTTCGCTCCCGGTGCTCACCGAGGAGCTGATCGGCAGCTCGGCCCGGAGCGCCTCGGTGGTGGGTGCGGCCTTCAGCGTGGCGGCGGCCTGTCCGGCCTGCCTGGCCTGTCGACCGGCCGCAGAATGCGAATCCGCAGGGGCTTCCTTGTCGCGACGGGTCCGATCACCGATCGGACCCGGTCGTGCCGGAAGCAGCGAACCGCCAGATTCAACAACGTTTCAACGCGTCCCAGAGGACCGGGCCGACGCCCGGACCACCCCGGGCACGCGAGGCACGCCGAAGGCCGGGCCCTCAGACCACCACGGACTCGACCGAGACCGGCCAGCTCATCCGGATCAGGCCGCCGTCCGTGCCGTTGGTGACCTCCAGGTCCTCGACCAGGCCGGTGATCACGGCGAGGCCGAGGGTGTCCTCGTCCGGGTCCGCCCCCTCGGCGGCACCGGGGGCCGGGACGGCGGCGGGGCCGGCCTCGTCCTCGACCTCGATGAGGAAACGCTTCTCCTGGTCGGTCAACGCGACCCGGACCGTGCCACCGATGCCGCCGCGCTGGTGCAGGCCGACCGCACGGGAGCAGGCCTCACCGACCGCGAGCCGTACCTCGTCGAGCACCGACTCGTCGACCCCGGCCCGTCTCGCGACGGCCGCGGCGACCAGCCGGGCCGTTCGCACGTGCTCCGGAAGCGCGCTGAATCGAAGTTCGACGGTTGCCATCTCTCCCCTTCGGGGTGCTCCGACCAGGGCCGACGATGCGGCCCCTGCGGGCCGGCGGAACCGGCCCCGGGGCGGCCGGGAAGCACCGGGGCCCGCAGGCCCCGGCACCCCGGACGCTTGGAACGAACGGGCCGGCCTCCACGGGCACGGGCCGGCCCGGCCGCGTCAGTCGGTCGCGTTGACCGCGTCGTCCACCGAGGTGTGGATCGGGAAGACCTTGGTCAGGCCGGTGATGCGGAAAATCTTCAGGATGCGCTCCTGGTTGCAGACCAGGCGCAGCGAGCCCTCGTGGGCACGCACCCGCTTCAGACCGCCCACCAGCACACCGAGACCGGTCGAGTCGAGGAAGTCAACGCCTTCCATGTCGACGACGAGGTGGTACTTGCCGTCGTTGACGAGCTCGACCAGCTGCTCCCGCAGCTTCGGGGCGGTGTACACATCGATCTCGCCGCCAACCTCGACGACCGTACGATCGCCGACTGAACGGGTCGACAGGGACAGGTCCACGGAACCTCCAGCACCTTGCCTTGCTACGTCATGTGCGATCCTCGGCCGGCCGGCCGCCACCGCATGGTCGCGAGCCCGGGCGCGCCCAGCCACACGTGGCAAGCCTCGGCGCTGCGACCCACGGCCATCCGGCCGTCACGGCCACATTCAACCACCTGCGACCATGCCCGCACGATGGCTTACGACGATTCTCCGTCACGCCGGTGACACACTGGGTCCTCATGCCGCCCCGACACAGCCTGCCCGAGGCACTGCTCACGACCCTGTCCACCAGCCGGGGGCGGTCCGACCGGCTCACCCATACGGAGCACCTTCCCGCCCGACCTGCGCGTTATGCGCCGTGGCCCGAGTCGATCCGGCCCGAGATCGTGGCCGCCGCCCTCGCCGTCGGCGTGGAGCAGCCCTGGGCGCACCAGGCAGAAGCGATGAATCTGGCCAAAAGCGGTCAGACTGTGGTGATCGCCACAGGCACCGCCTCGGGCAAGTCGCTCGGCTACCTGGCCCCGGTCCTCAGCGACCTGCTGGACGGCACCGAGGCCCGCAACGGCCGCGGCGCCACCGCGCTCTACCTCGCCCCGACCAAGGCGCTCGCCGCCGACCAGCGCCGCCGGGCCGCCGAACTCGCCCCGCCCCGGGTCCGACCCGCCCTCTACGACGGCGACACCCCGCCCGAGGAACGCGAGTGGGTCCGCCAGTACGCCTCGTACGTGCTCACCAACCCGGACATGCTGCACCGCGGCATCCTGCCCGCCCACGCCCGCTGGGCCTCCTTCCTCAAGGTGCTGCGCTACGTGGTCGTCGACGAGTGCCACAGCTACCGGGGCGTGTTCGGCTCGCACGTCGCCCAGGTGCTCCGGCGGCTGCGCCGCATCTGCGCCCGATACGGTTCGTCACCCACCTTCCTGCTCGCCTCCGCCACCACCGCCGACCCGGCCGCCACCGCCGAGCGCCTGACCGGCCTGCCCGCCCGGGCGGTCACCGAGGACGCCTCGCCGCGCGGACCGATGGTCTTCGGCCTCTGGGAGCCGCCGCTGACCGAGAACGTCGGCGAACACGGCGCGCCCGTCCGCCGCACGGCCACCTCCGAGGCCGCACACCTGCTGACCGACCTGGTCGAGCGCCAGACCCGCACCGTCGTCTTCGTCCGCTCCCGCCGGGCCGCCGAACTCGTCGCCCTCCAGACCCAGGACCAGCTCGGCCGACCGCTCGCCGACCGGGTGGCCGCCTACCGCGGTGGCTACCTCGCCGACGAACGCCGGGCCCTGGAACGCGCGCTGCACACCGGCCGGCTGCTCGGACTCGCCTCCACCTCCGCTCTCGAACTCGGCGTCGACGTCTCCGGCCTCGACGCCGTCCTGATGGCCGGCTACCCCGGCACCCGGGCCTCGCTCTGGCAGCAGGCCGGGCGGGCGGGCCGCGAGGCCCAGGGCGCGCTGGCCGTCCTGATCGCCCGGGACGACCCGCTGGACACCTACCTGGTGCACCACCCGGAGGCGCTGTTCGCGGCGCCCGTCGAAGCCACCGTGCTCGACCCGGACAACCCCCACGTGCTCGCGCCGCACCTGTGCGCGGCAGCCGCCGAACTCCCGCTCACCGACGCCGACCTGGAGCTGTTCGGCCCTTCCACCGCACCGCTGCTGCCCGTCCTGGAACGGCGCGGCCTGCTGCGCCGGCGCAGCGACGGCTCCTGGTACTGGACCCGCCGCGAACGCGCGGCCGACGCCGTCGACCTGCGCGGCAGCGGCGGCAGCCCGGTGCAGATCGTCGAGGCCGACACCGGCCGCCTGCTCGGCACGGTGGACGCCGCGGCCGCCCACACCACCGTCCACACCGGGGCCGTCCACCTGCACCAGGGCCGCACCTTCCTGGTTCGGGAACTCGACCTGGAGAACTCGGTCGCCCTGGTCGAGCCGGCCGACCCGCCGTACACCACGGCCGCCCGTGACATCACCTCCATCTCCGTGCTCGACACCGACACCACCGTTCCCTGGGGCGAGGGCCGGCTCAGCTTCGGTTCGGTGGAGGTGGTCAACCAGGTGGTCGGCTACCTCCGGAAGCGGATCTCCACCGGGGAGATCATGGGCGAGAGCAAGCTCGACCTGCCGCCCCGCACGCTGCGCACCCGCGCGGTCTGGTGGTCCGTCACCGAGGACCAGCTGCTGGACGCGGACCTTCCGCTCGACCAGCTGCCCGGCGCCGCCCACGCCGCCGAACACGCCTCGATCGGCCTGCTGCCGCTGTTCGCCACCTGCGACCGCTGGGACATCGGCGGCGTCTCCGTCCCGCTGCACCCCGACACCGAACTGCCCACCGTGTTCGTCTACGACGGCCACCCGGGCGGGGCCGGCTTCGCCGAACGCGGCTTCCAGCGGGCCGTCGAGTGGCTGACGGCCACGCGCGAGGCGATCGCCTCCTGCGAGTGCGAGCGCGGCTGCCCGTCCTGCGTCCAGTCACCCAAGTGCGGCAACGGGAACGAGCCGCTGGACAAGGCCGCAGCCGTCCAACTGCTGGACGTCCTGCTGGCCGGCGCCCCCACGACGGCAGGCTCCGGGACGGCAGGCGCCAGGACGGCGGACCCCTCAGTGGACCCTGGAGCGGCGACTCCCTCAGCAGACTCCTCAACAGGCCCTTCAGCGGACCCCTCAGCGGACCCCTCAGCGAGCTCCGAAACGGACCACGAGACGGACCCCGAGAAGGACTCCGGGGCGAAGCCCGAGCCGAGCGCGGACGGTGGGCCGCCGACCGGCTCATGAGCCCGCCGCCGAGCCGCCGGTCGGCCCGCCGAGGCCGTCCTCGGCGGCGGTGACCCCGGCCCGCACCGGCCCGGCCCGCGCCCTCGCCCGCGCCGGGCCGACCGGCAGACGCGCCGGCAGCCCACCGACCGTCACCTCGGCCACCACCTCGACGGCGTCCCCCGTCCGGTCCACCGTGCAGGACACCAGACCGGCGCCCTGCGCGGCGGCGATCCCCTCGGCCCGCCCACACCCGCCGTCCGGGTCCAGCAGCAGCCGGTCCGCGGCCGCGAGGGCCGCCAGGTCGGCGGCCGACTCGGCCCGGTGCCGCGCGGCGACCACCGCTCCGACCGCGATCGTCCCGGCGAAGACCGCCGTGCCGAGCATCGCCAGGGCGAGCAGCCAGACCGTCGCCGAACCGGCGTCCGGCCCGCGCCCGCCGACGGCGGCCGCCCGGGCGGTACGAGTCCTCGCCCACCGCCGCACCCCCGACCGCACCCCGGTCAGGCCGGCCATGAACCACCACCTCCCGCGATTCCCGCTCCTCCCGTGACCCCCACGAGGGTGTCCTCCCGCGCCGCCACCGCGGTCGCGCCCAGCCGTACCGCGAGCAGCCCGCCGAGCCTGCCCGGCGCCCCGCACGGCGCGTCCACCTCCACCCGCACCACCTCCGCCGCCATCGCCACCCGCACCTGGGCCCCCGGCGGCGCGGCCGCGCGGGCGAGTTCGGCGGCGTCCGCCTCCCCGCGTGCGGCCGCCCTGGCCCCGACCCGGGCCGCGTCCACACAGCGGATCTGCGCGGCCGCCGCCAGTACGCCCCAGATCAGCATCGCCGCGAGCAGGACGAGCGCCGGCAGGGCCACCGCGGTCTCCGCCGTGACGAAGCCCGCATCGCCGCGACGGCCCGGCCGCAGCGACCGCGCCCGCCCGCCACCACGTGCCGCCGCCAGGCCAGGGCGAGCCTTCGGTCTCCCGCCATTCGCCCGGAGGCGGTGCGCGGCGGCGTCGGGGTGCGCGCACCGAACGGCAGCGGAGGGGCACGACGCGGAGGGGGCACCTCCCGGCTGAAGGCCGGGGGACGCCTGCCGGCCGACGGCAACGCGACGAGAAGCATTCCCCAACACCGCTGCGCAGGCGGGAGTTCGCGGACGGTCGCTAGGTCGCATGAAGCGCCCGTTCCAGTGAATCGGTCAGCGCCCCCATGATGGTCGCGCTGGTCACCACCTTGTACAGCCCGGCCGCGAGGGCACACGCGGCCAAGGTGCCGACGGCGTATTCCGCCGTGGTCATCCCGGCGTCCGACCGGCCCCGGCTCCGGGCCATCCCGCGCATCCGGCGGGCCGCCCAGCGGCTCCTGCGCCGCCACACCCCGGGCGCCTGACGGAGCGCGCGCCCGCTGCCGGGCCTCGTTGCGATCACTGCAGTCATGAATCTCTCCTGTCTCCGAAATTCCGAAATACCGATGTCCCGCCATACCGATGTCCCCGATGCCTCCTACGCGGCTGCCGCCGACGCCGCTGCCCACGGCTCCGCCGCCGATCCGCTTGGCGCGGCCCCGCGTTCACCCGCCCTGGGCGAAGCGGGTGGTGAGGCCGATGACGACCGGCACCACGCCGATCAGGACGAAGGCCGGGAGGAAGCAGAGCCCGAGCGGAGCGGTGGCGAGCACCCCCGCCCGGCGGACCCGGGCTTGGGCCGCCCGGGCCGCCGCCGTCCGCCGCCCCTGCGCGAGCCCGATCAAGGGCCCGGCCGCCGGAGCCCCGCCGAGGCTCGTCCGAACCAGGCAGCGGGCCAGCGGGGCCAGCGACGGGTGCTGCTCGCCCAGACGGCTCCAGCACAGTTCCGGCGGTGCGCCCAGGGCCAGTTCGGCACCGATCGCGACCAGCCGGGGCCCCATCGGTGCCCCCACGCTCCGGCCGACCGCCGACACCGCTGCCGAGGGTGAGGCCGCCGAACCGAGGCAGGCCGCCAACAGCTCCGCACTCAGCGGGAGTTGCCTGGTCAGCAGCTCCTCCTCCAGGACCGCCCGCCGCTCCGTCGGCGACCGCACCCGGGCCGACCACCGGTGCACGCCCGCCGCCAGCAGCGCCCCGACGACCACCCCGACGGCGCCACCGAGCAACACCGTCGCGCCGGCCCCGGCACCCACGGCCAGGGCCACAGGCCGCCAACGCCCGCCACCACGACCACGACCACGACCACGACCACCAGATGCCGGCGGCACCCGCACCAACACCCGCCCGAACAAACGCCGTTGTCGCGCCCACCCACGCACCAGCACCACACCGGCCACCATCACCGGCCCCCCGGCGATCACCCACCCGACTCCCCGGATCACCCCGACACCACCTCCGCCCGCGCCTGCACCCGCGCCCGTACCCGTGAGAGCCCGCAGCTCCCGCCACCACCAGAGCCCCACGCCCCGGCGACCCGCCGGGGAGCCTCCAGGGCACCCTGAGCGCCCTGAGCCGCCGCCCGGACGATGCGCGCCGTCCAGAGCACGCCCAGGCCCTCCAGTGCCGCCCCCGCCGCGAGGCACCCCAGCCCGGCCGGCGTGTGCAGCAGGATGCCCACCGGCCGGGCCCCGAGCGCCGCCCCCAGCAGCAGCCCGGCGGCTGGCAGGGCGGCCAGGACGGCGATCGTGGTCCGCGGCCCCGCCAGTTCCCCGGCGATCTCCTCCGCCAGGGCCCGCTCGCCGCGCAGCGCCTCCGCCACCCGGTCCAGCGCGACGGCCAGCCCCGACCCGCCGTCGGAGGCGACCTGCCAGCAGGCCGCGATCGCCGACGCCCCGCTCCCGCCCGGCAGTTCGGCGAGCAGGTGCAGCGCGGCGGGCACGTCCCCGCCATACCGGCCCGCCGCGAGCCGCGCCACCGGCTCCTCGCCGAGCCGGCGCAGCCCGTCCGGGTCGGCCGCGAGGCGGGCCGTGACCAGGTGCAACGCCTGTTCCGGCGTCGCCCCGCCGCGCAACTCCCCTGCCAGCCCTGTGCAGAGCTCCACCACGGCGGCCGCCCGCCGCCCGGCCTCCACCGTCACGCGCCGTCGCAGCCGCCACCGCCGCAGCGGCAGTACGGCCAGCCCGGCGGCGAGCACCGGCAGCGGCGAGGAGGTCGCCTGCCCGGCCGCCAACCCCACCGGCAGGAGCAACAGTTCGGGCGCCAGCCAGTCGGACGTCCGCGGCCGGGCGCGCCCCGCGGTCACCGCCGGCGGGCCCGGCACCGGAACGGGCGGGGGCCCGCTGCCGGCCAGCACCAGCCTGTACCGCCGACCGCCCGGCAGCTGCTCCTGCACCGCACGCCATGCGGCGACGGCCAGCAGACACAGCACCAATGCCCAACAGAAAGAACTCTGATCACTCATCACGTCAGGACCCTCCCGGTCGTCGGTCTTTCCTGTTCCACGCCCCGAGCAGCGTCAGGGCGCCCGCCGCGCACCCGCCCAGCAGCAGGACGAACGCGAGTTCCGCCGCCCGCACGGCCGCACTCGCCAACCCGGCCGCACCCACCAACCCGGCTGCACCTGCCAACCCGGCCACCGCCGCCGTCACGTCGGCCCCGCAGCGAGCGACACCCCGCGCACCGCCAGCAGCCCGACCAGTCGCTCCCAACCCGCCCCGGGGACCAGACCGCCCGCCACCGGGAACTCCACCGCCGGGGTGGTGACGGCCAGGCCGTCACGGCCGGCGGCCAACGTGTGGATCTCCGCCACCCGGCGGCGCCCCGAGCCCGGCTCCCTGACCAGGTGCACCACCAGGTCGAGTGCGGCCCGGAGTTGGCTGTGCAGCGCGGGCCGGTCGAGCCCGGCGAGCGAGCCCAGCGCCTCCAGCCGGACCGGCACGTCCGCCGCCGTGTTGGCGTGCACCGTGCCGCATCCGCCTTCGTGCCCGGTGTTCAGCGCGGCCAGCAGGTCCGACACCTCGGCCCCGCGGACCTCTCCGATCACCAGCCGGTCCGGACGCATCCGCAGTGCCTGCCGGACGAGGTCCCGCAGCGTGAGCTCACCCAGCCCCTCCTGGTTGGGCGGTCTGCTCTGCAACCGGACGACGTGCGGATGGGCCGGCCGCAGTTCGGCGGAGTCCTCCGCGATGACGATCCGCTCCTCCGGCCCGACCAGGCCGAGCAAGGCCGCGAGCAGCGTGGTCTTGCCCGTGCCCGTCCCGCCGGACACCAGTAGCGACAGCCTGGCCCGCAGGATGCCGGCCAGCAGGCCGGCGCCCTCCGGCGGCAGCGCCCCGCCCGCCACCAGTTCGTCGAGCGTGAACGGCTGGGGCCGGCAGACCCGCAGCGAGATGTGCGTGCAGCCGGCCGCGATCGGCGGCAGTACGGCGTGCAGGCGGGTGCCGTCCGGCAGCCGGGCGTCCACCCAGGGCCGCGCGTCGTCCAGCCGCCGTCCGGCCGCGGTGGCCAGCCGGTGGGCCAGCCGCCGTACCGCCTCGGCGTCGGCGAACCGGATTCCGGTGGCCCGGTGCAGGCCGCCGCCACGGTCGACCCACACCTCGTCCGGACCGTTCACCAGGACGTCCGTGACGTCGGGCGCCGCCAGCAGCCGCTCCAGCGGGCCCGCACCCACCAGTTCGGCGCGCAGCGAGCGCACGGTGTCCAGGACTTCGTCCCCGCCGAGCGGCGGCCGGGTGGCCCGCAGCACGGCCGCGACCGACCCCGCCGTCGGGGCGGCACCCGACTCGGCCAGCCGCAACCGGACCGCGTCCACCAGCTCCGCCGTCCGCTCCTCCCGGGCGGTGCGCCCGTACGGGCATGGGTGGCGCGGCGCTTCGGGTGGCCCGCCGGGCGGCGGCACGCTCCTGAGCGGCCGGTGCTCCCGCGCACCGTCGCCCCGGCTCTTCGGACCGCCCCCCGCCCGCACGGTGGGGCCTGTTCTGCGCAGACGGACCATCAGTACACACCTCCTCCGACCGCCGGCACCGGCGGCAACACCTCGTCCAGGAAGGTCTCGCAGAAGCGCGCGAGCGGGCCGCCGTCCCGGATGCCGGGCGGGACGCCCTTCTCGACGTCCTCCGCCAGGCCGGGCTCCGGCTCCAACTCCCCCGCGAGCTCCAGCCGCAGCCCGCGGGCGATCCGGTGGGCCGGGAGTCCGAAGGTGCGCGGTGACCGCACCACCGCCCGGACGTCCCCGAGCCGCATCCGGGCGGCCGCCGCGACCCGGTCGGCGGCGGCCACCGCGCGCAGTTCGGCCGGCACCACCAGCAGCGCCAGGTCGGACTGCTCCAGCGCCTGCCCGGCGGCCGCGTCGAGATGGCGCGGCACGTCGACGACGACCAGCCCGCCGCGCCGCCGGGAGGCGGCCAGCACGCTGCGCATGGCCTCCGGCGGCACGGTCAGGGTGTCGCCGCGGTCCCAGGACAGGCAGGAGAGCGCGGAGATCCGTTTGAGCACCGGTAGCGCCCTGGCCAGTTCGACCCCGCTGACCCGCCCGCGCGAACCGGCCAGATCGGGCCAGCGCAGCCCGCGGGCCGCCTCGCCGCCGAGCAGGATGTCGAGGCCGCCGCCCAGCGGATCTCCGTCGATGAGCATCGTCCGCCGCCCCGCCCGCGCGGCCGTGACCGCGAGGGCGCAGGCCAGGGTCGAGGCCCCGGCCCCGCCCCGGCCGCCGAGCACGGCGACGGTGAGCGCCGGGGAGCCGGCGCCCTCGGCCGCGTCGGCGATCCGGTCGAGCAGCCAGGCTTCGGCGTCGGGGAGGAACAGCACGTGCTCGGCGCCGAGTTGGACGGCTCTGACCCACACCCCGGCGTCGTCGAGGTCCAGCCCGAGCAGCAGCACCCCGCCGCGCCGGCCGAGCCCGGCGCACCGGGCGGCCTGGTCGTCCCCGATGAGCACCAGTGAGGCGCCCTCCCAGAGCTCGCGCGGCGGTGGTGCGCCCCGGATCAGCCTCGGTTCGGTGCCGGCGGCCGCGCAGAGCCGCAGCAGGTGCTCGGCCAGGCCCTCGTCCTCGGTGACGACGAGCGGACCGGTGGCCCCGGGCCCTTCGGTGGTGGCGTGGTCGGCGATCGGCGTCGACATGGCGGGCTCCCCTCTGCGCCGACGGCCGCCAGGGGCGGTCCGGGGCGCACGTCGGACGGTTCCGGCGAACGGCCGCCCGGCAGACCTCGTGGGAGAGAGGGAGGTGAGATCCGCCCGGCGACCGCCGCCGACCATCACGGTGGGGGGAGATCGGGATTCCGTCATCCACGATGCGAATCCCTGTGGATAACTCGTGGGCTGTGGAGGAAAACGTTCACCCGGGCGGGGGATTAATCGTCAAAGAATTGACGATCGGGGATCACGGAGACGAACCGGAAGCCCGTCGCGCCCCCCGCCGGCCACCCGGCGAACCCTCCCGAAGGCCGCTCGGACACCCCGCCGCAGCAGCCCGGCCCACCGATCGGAACCAGCCGAAGAGCCATGGGCAGCCATGAGCAAATGGCGACACAGAGTGACGAAAGGTGGTCAGTGGACCAGGGTGTCGACACCCCCTGTACACCGTCGGCGGGGCGGCCGCGGCGCTCGCCGCGAAGGGCCTTCAGGCCCTGAAAATGGCCCCGGACGTGCGACGACCCCCGCCGGGGGGGAGAGCGGGGGTCGTCTATCCACAGCCCGACTCGGGGGGGAGGAGCCGGACCGGGTTAGCACGGTCGCGAACGATCCGTGACTTCCATGGTGTACCCGAGCGGCCAGAAACACAAACCCGCACGCCCACGAGTACACCGAATGGCGGCCTGTTTTGCGGCTCCCTCTATCCTCGGTTCCCGTGGACACCACCGAGAACGCCGACGACCACGCCGACGAGTCCCCGGGCGAGGCCACCGGGCCCGCGCAGACCCGCTCACCCGTTCGCCCCAGGCCGGGCGGGCCGCGCACGGCGGCCTTCTTCGACCTGGACAAGACCATCATCGCCAAGTCGAGCGCGCTGGCCTTCAGCCGCCCGTTCTACCAGGGCGGTCTGATCAACCGTCGGGCCGTACTGCGCAGCGCGTACGCCCAGTTCGTCTTCCTGGTCGGTGGCGCGGACCACGACCAGATGGAGAAGATGCGCGAGTACCTCTCCTCGCTCACCCGGGGCTGGAACGTCCAGCAGGTCCGCGAGATCGTCGCGGAGACGCTGCACAACCTGATCGACCCGATCATCTACGACGAGGCCGCCTCACTGATCGAGCAGCACCACGCGGCCGGTCGGGACGTGGTGATCGTCAGCAGTTCGGGCTCCGAGGTGGTCGAGCCGATCGGCGCGCTGCTCGGCGCGGACCACGTGATCGCCACCCGGCTCAAGGTCGAGGACGGCTGCTACACCGGCGAGATCGAGTACTACGCCTACGCCGAGAACAAGGCCGCCGCCATCCGGGAGTTGGCCGAGTCCGAGGGCTACGACCTGGCCGCTTCCTACGCCTACAGCGACTCCTCCACCGACCTGCCGCTGCTGGAGGCCGTCGGCCACCCGTCGGCGGTCAATCCCGACCGCGCGCTGCGGAAGGAGGCCCAGGCCCGGGAGTGGCCGGTGCTGGTCTTCGACCGGCCGGTGGAACTGCGGCGGCGGCTCCCGGAGTTCTCCGCGCCGAGCGGCTCGGTGCTGACGGCCGTGGCGATCGGGACGGCGGCCGTGACCGCCGGGGTCATCTGGTACCTGGCCCACCGGCGCCGTCCGGAGGCCTGAGCCGCCCGCCGCGGGCCCGCAACACAGGCAAACACCGGCCACCCACCGCAGGCCTCGCAACGCAGGCAAATCAGACAATCAGCACAGAGTTCACTTTTCGGGTTCCCCTTTCGCCCGAAACGCGATACAAATGAAGCACGGCCCGCGAGACCCGGTCAGGACCCGAAGAGGTCAAACCGACAACGCAGTTAAGGCCCCACGGACCGCGTGTACAGATAACCGAGCACCCACATGCAGCCGACCCGCTGTCGGGCCGCTGGACCAGACGAACGGGCAGGATCCCCGTCTGATCAGCACTTCCGGTGCATGCATGGTCACCCGGTATCTGCACCAGCGGCGGCACCAGGCAGGATCAGGTGCCGCCGCATCTTCGTGTCAGAAGCGCCAGAAGCTCCGGAAGAGCCCGCGCCCCCGCCCGTGCCCCTCCCGCGCCCGCTCAGACCATCCCGCGCTGCATCGCCTCGCAGACCGCCGTGCTCTCCCGCACCCCGAGCCGCAGCGCCCGCCCGCAGTGCGCGATCCAGGCCGCCATCCCCTCGGGCGTGCCCGCCAGGTAGCCGGCCAGGGCCCGCCGGTAGGCGTCGGTGCCGAGTTCCGCCAGCCCGACCTCGGCCGGGCAGATCGACTTCGGGTCAAGCCCCTCGGCGAGCAGCACGATCCGCTGGGCGGCCCGCGCGATCACGCCGTTGTACGCGCCGAACGGCCGCAGCGCGAGCAGTTCGCCGTGCACCACGGAGGCGACCACCAGGGCCGGCGTCCCCACGCCCTGGCCCTCGGCGCGCGCCACCAGCAGCCGGGAGAGCTGGTCGAGCCGGGCCGCGACCTCCTCGGCACCCGGGGCGGGCGGCAGCACCGGCAGCGGCTCGTCCACCTGGGCGACCTCAACGCTCTCCACCGGCTTGAGCCCCAGCGGGAACAGCTCCTCGACGCCCTCGCCCGCGCGGCGGGGCCGCCCGGCGGACGGCTCGCCGTCGCCGACGGCGAGCAGGTGCAGCCGGGCCAGCACCTGGAGCGGCGAGTGCCGCCAGATGCTGAGCAGCTGGCCGGCCTCGGCGGCGATCCGCAGGGCCGCGCCGACCGTCCGGGCCTCGGGGTCCGCGCTGAAGTCGCTGCGGCGCCGGACCTCCTCCAGCGGCCAGTCGGCCCCGGCCAGCGCCGCCGACGCGCGGGCGCCGCGCAGCGCGGACTCGGAGGTGACCTCGGCCGCGCGGCGGCGCATCACCCGGTGACCGTAGAGCCGGTCGACGGCCTTGCGCACCTCGGCCACGGCGTCGGGCACCCCGGGGAGCTGGGCCAGCGGGGCGAGGGGATCTGTTCCAGTGCTCACCTACCCGAGAGTAATGAACAGCCGGCCCCTCTCGGAACAGCAACCCCGGATCACCCGTTAGAGGCAATCCTCACTTCCCTCCGCCGAGGAGGCCCAAACCCCGGCTAGCATGGCCACTATCGGAGACGATAACTATTTCCACTTAGGGGCCTCGGCATGTGCGACCCCTGAGCAGGTGGCCCCCGAGCGCGGGCCCAGAGCGAGAGCCGGAGTCCCAGATGAAGATCGCCTTCGTCGGCAAGGGCGGCAGCGGGAAGACCACGCTGTCCGCACTGTTCATCCGCCATCTGGCCGCCGTGGGCCGGCCGGTCATCGCCGTCGACGCCGACATCAACCAGCACCTGGGCCCGGCCCTGGGTCTGACGGATGCCCAGGCCGCGGAGCTGCCCTCGCTCGGCGCGCACCTGCCGGAGATCAAGGAGTACCTGCGCGGCAGCAATCCGCTGATCCGCTCGGCCGACGAGATGATCAAGACCACGCCGCCCGGCCGGGGTTCGCGCCTGCTGCGGATCGTCGAGGAGAACCCGGTCTACGCCGCCTGCGCCCGCCCGATCGCCCTGGACGAGGGCTCGGTCCGGCTGCTGGCGACCGGCGCCTTCACCGAGGAGGACCTGGGGGTGGCCTGCTACCACTCCAAGGTCGGCGCCGTGGAACTGCTGCTCAACCACCTGCTGGACGGCCCCGACGAGTACCTGGTCACCGACATGACGGCGGGCTCGGACTCCTTCGCCTCCGGCCTGTTCACCCGCTTCGACCTGACCTTCCTGGTGGCCGAGCCGACCCGCAAGGGCGTTTCCGTCTACCGCCAGTACAAGGACTACGCCCGCGACTTCGGCGTCCGGCTGCGGGTGATCGGCAACAAGGTGCAGGGCCCGGACGACCTGGCGTTCCTGCGCAGGGAGGTCGGCGACGACCTGCTCACCACCTTCGGGCACTCGGACTGGGTGCGCCGTCTGGAGCAGGGCGCCGAGCCGCCGCTGAAGTCGCTGGAGCCGGCCAACCGGGCCGTCCTGGAGGAACTGCGGGCCGAGGCCGAGGCCGCGTACGGGCAGCGGGACGTGCGGCGCTACACCGAGCAGGCCGTGCTCTTCCACGTGCGCAACGCGGAGAGTTGGGCCAACGCCAAGGTCGGCGTCGACCTCGTGACCCAGGTGGACGAGACCTTCGTGCTGGGCGGGCTCGGGGTCGGCGGCGAGCGGCCCGCCCCGGCGGGTGCGCACGTCTGACGCCGCTCCGCCCGAACGGGCCGTGGCCCTCCCCCCTTCCCCGGGGAGGGCCGCGGCCCGTTCCGCATGTCCGGACCGCCCGGCGCCGCCAGCAGATTCCCAGCGGTTCGAACACCACCCAATGGGGTGAATAAGGGGGTTTTCCCCTTCCCCCCCGGAATGACGCTGTGCAAAGCTTTCATTACCCTCGGTTTACCGAGTCTTGATGGTCCGTCCCGACGGCCCTCGGCGAGACGTCCCGCACCTCGCCCAGGCCCCTGGCGGGCCCTGATGGTCAAGGTCCGGCCGGTGACACCCGCACTCCCCGCCGCGCCCACGCCATCCCGCCACACCGTCGCGACCCACGACAGCCGATCCGCCCCGGAGCCCCACCCACCGCCGGACCTGACTGCGTTCGTTCCCCCGGACAGACGGGAAGACAGTGACCCTCGGCATCTCCAGCGCCCCCATCGCCTCCGACACCACCGACCACGCACCACCGGGCCCCGGCACCAAGGCCCGCTGGGCCCAGGACCTCTCCGCCTCCCTGGTGGTCTTCCTGATCGCCGTGCCGTTCTCCCTCGGCATCGCGCTCGCCACCGGCGCCCCGCTCACCGCCGGCCTCGCCGCCGCGGCCGTCGGCGGCATCGTCGTCGGACTGTTCGGCGGCACCCCGCTCCAGGTCAGCGGCCCCTCGGCCGCGCTGACCGTGATCACCGCCGGACTGATCGTCCAGTACGGGTGGCGGGCCACCTGCGCCATCACCCTGGCCGCCGGGCTGCTCCAACTCCTGCTCGGCCTGCGCCGGGTGGCCCGGACCGCGCTCGCCGTCTCACCCGCCATCGTGCACGGCATGCTGGCCGGGGTCGGGCTCACCATCGCCATCGCGCAGCTGCACGTCGTCCTCGGCGGCTCCCCGCAGAGCTCCGCGATCGCCAACCTCCTGGCGCTGCCAGGCCAGTTGGCCGGTCCACACCCGCCCGCGCTGCTGGCCGGCTCGGTGACCGTGGCCGTCCTGCTGGGCTGGCCCCGACTCGGCCGGCTCCCCGGCCGCGCGGGCGAGTTCGGCGCCAGGCTGGCCAAGGTGCCGGGCCCGCTGGCCGCCGTCGCCACCGCGACCGCGCTCGCCCTGGCCCTGGACCTGCGGCTCGCCCACATCGGGCTGCCCGCCTGGCAGCCGCACGCCCTCGTGCCCGCACTGCCGCACGGCCCGCTGGCCGGGGTGCTGGCCGCCGTCCTGACCGTCACCGCCGTCGCCGGCGTGGAGTCGCTGCTGTCCGCCGTCGCGGTCGACCGGATGTCCCGCCGTACCGGCGACCTCGACCGCGAACTGCGCGGCCAGGGCCTGGCCAACATCGTCAGCGGGCTGGTCGGCGGGCTGCCCGTCGCCGGCGGCGCCGTCCGCAGCACCGCCAACGTGCGGGCCGGCGGCCAGACCAGGTGGTCCTCGGTGCTGCACGGCGTCTGGGTGCTCGCCGCCGCACTGGCGCTGACCGGCGGGCTGCGCCGGATCCCGCTGGCCGCGCTGGCCGCGCTGGTGCTGGTGGTCGGGCTGCAGATGGTGAGCTTCGCGCACATCCGCAACGTGCACCGGCACCGCGAGTTCCCGGTCTACCTGACCACCGTGCTCGGCGTGGTGGCGCTCGGCGTGCTGTGGGGCGTCGCGCTCGGCGCCGGCACCGCCGTGCTGCTCGCGCTCTACCGGCTGACCCGCGCCCACGTGGACGTGCTGGCCGGCCCGGCCGGCGCGGTCACCGTCCAGACGCACGGGCCGCTCACCTTCACCGCCGTGCCCCGGCTGAGCCGGGCGCTGGCCGGGATCCCCTCCGGCGCCGAGGTCACCGTGGTCCACGACGGATCCTTCCTGGACCACGCCGCGTACGAGACGCTGCACAGCTGGCGGACGGGCCACCAGGCCGCGGGCGGACGGGTCTCGATGGTGACGCGCCGCAGGGACGACGAGGTGCTCGACCCCGACGGCACCGTCCGGGCGGGCAGTTCACCCGGCCCGCACCGCTGCCGGGCCTGGACGCCCTGGGTCGGCCACCACTGCATCGAGCAGCAGGAGGATCCGCACGGCCGGCTGCTGGACGGCGTCCGGGTGTTCCAGCAGCACACCGCCCCGCTGATCCGGCCCGAACTCGCCCGGCTGGCCCGGGAGGGGCAGACACCCTCCCAGCTGTTCCTGACCTGCGCGGACTCCCGGATGGTCACCAGCATGATCACCAACAGCGGCCCGGGGGACCTGTTCACCGTCCGCAACGTCGGCAACCTGGTACCGGCCCCGTACGAGCCCGGCGCGGCCGACGACTCGGTGGCGGCCGCGGTGCAGTACGCGGTCGAGGTCCTGGAGGTCGGCTCGATCACGGTCTGCGGCCACTCCGGCTGCGGCGCGATGAAGGCCCTGCTGGACGGCGTGCACGAGCGCCCAGGGCCGCCCACCCCGCTGGCCCGCTGGCTGCGCAACGGCCGCGGCTCGCTGGACCGGCTCCGCCGGGTCCCCGCCGGGTTCGACGCGCGGCCGGTGGTGGACCTGGTGGAGCAGCTCTGCATCACCAACGTGGTCCAGCAGCTGGACCAGCTGCTGGCCAACCCGGCCGTGGAGCGCCGGGTGGAGGAGGGCACCCTGCGGCTGGTCGGGATGTACTTCGACTTCGCGACCGCCCAGGCCTACGTGCTCGACCGGGCCGAGGGGACGTTCAGTCCGATCGAGGCGCGCATCGGGACGGCAGCGGCCGCAACCGCGGCCGGCCCGGCAGCGCCGAGGACACCGCCGGCCGGGCCGGTGGCGGGCGACACGCCCGAACGGGTGAATGAGGACGGCCGGGTTCCCACCGACGGCACCGAGGACGGCCCCTGGCTGGCCGCCTGAGAGCCGGGCCCGTGTCCCCGCCGGGCGGGCCGGGGCACGGGCCCTCCGGCCGTCGTACGGCGCACCGCCCCGAGGCGGTGCGCCGTATGATGGTCCGTTCGACTGCCGGTCAAAGGTCTACACCAATTACCCGGAGGCTCTTGTCAAGTGCCCCATTCGCCTGGTGAGCTGTGCGCTGGGACACACGGGACAATCCCCACGCACGGGATCGTCTCCGATCATGACTCGATGAGGAGTGCGCGTTGAGCAACGAGAGCCTGGCCAACCTGCTCAAGGAGGAGCGGCGATTCGCCCCGCCGGCAGAGCTCGCCGCCGCCGCCAACGTCACCGCGGCCGCGTACGCGCAGGCCTCCGAGGACCGCCTGGGCTTCTGGGCCGAGCAGGCCCGCCGCCTCAGCTGGGCCGTCGAGCCGACCGAGACGCTGGACTGGTCCAACCCGCCCTTCGCCAAGTGGTTCGCCGACGGCAAGCTCAACGTGGCCTACAACTGCGTCGACCGCCACGTCGAGGCCGGTCTCGGCGACCGGGTCGCGATCCACTTCGAGGGCGAGCCCGGCGACAGCCGCTCGATCACCTACGCCCAGCTCAAGGACGAGGTCTCGCAGGCCGCCAACGCGCTGCTGGAACTCGGCGTCCGCAAGGGCGACCGGGTCGCGGTCTACCTGCCGATGATCGCCGAGGCGGTCGTCGCGATGCTCGCCTGCGCCCGGATCGGCGCCACCCACTCGGTGGTCTTCGGCGGCTTCTCCGCCGACGCCGTCGCCTCCCGCATCGAGGACGCCCAGGCCAAGCTCGTCATCACCGCCGACGGCGGCTACCGTCGCGGCAAGCCGTCCGCGCTCAAGCCGGCCATCGACGAGGCGCTCACCAAGGTCGACGGCGTCGAGCACGTCCTGGTGATCCGCCGCACCGGGCAGGAGATCTCCTGGACCGAGGGCCGTGACGTCTGGTGGCACGAGATCACCGCGCGCCAGTCCACCGAGCACGCCCCCGAGGCGCACGACGCCGAGCACCCGCTGTTCATCCTCTACACCTCGGGCACCACCGGTAAGCCCAAGGGCATCCTGCACACCTCGGGCGGCTACCTCACCCAGGCCAGCTACACCCACCACGCGGTCTTCGACCTCAAGCCGGAGACCGACGTCTACTGGTGCACCGCCGACATCGGCTGGGTCACCGGCCACTCGTACATCGTCTACGGCCCGCTCTCCAACGGCGCCACCCAGGTCATCTACGAGGGCACCCCGGACACCCCGCACCAGGGCCGGTTCTGGGAGATCGTCCAGAAGTACGGCGTGACGATCCTCTACACCGCGCCGACCGCGATCCGCACCTTCATGAAGTGGGGCGACGACATCCCCGCGAAGTTCGACCTGTCCTCGCTGCGGGTGCTGGGCAGCGTCGGCGAGCCGATCAACCCCGAGGCCTGGATCTGGTACCGCGAGCACATCGGCGCCGGCAAGACCCCGATCGTGGACACCTGGTGGCAGACCGAGACCGGCGCCATGATGATCAGCCCGCTGCCGGGCGTCACCGAGACCAAGCCGGGCTCGGCCCAGCGCGCCCTGCCGGGCATCGCGGCCACCGTGGTCGACGACGAGGCCAACGAGGTCCCGAACGGCTCCGGCGGCTACCTGGTGCTCACCGAGCCGTGGCCGTCCATGCTGCGCACCATCTGGGGCGACGACCAGCGCTACATCGACACCTACTGGTCGCGCTTCGCGGGCCGCTACTTCGCCGGTGACGGCGCCAAGAAGGACGAGGACGGCGACATCTGGCTGCTCGGCCGGGTCGACGACGTCATGCTCGTCTCGGGCCACAACATCTCCACCACCGAGGTCGAGTCGGCCCTGGTAGGCCACCCGTCGGTGGCCGAGTCCGCCGTGGTCGGCGCCACGGACGCCACCACCGGCCAGGCCATCGTCGCCTTCGTGATCCTGCGCGGCGGCGCCACCGAGAGCCCGGAGCTGGTCGAGGAGCTGCGCGCGCACGTCGGCCGCACGCTCGGCCCGATCGCCAAGCCGAAGCAGGTCAAGGTGGTCGGCGAGCTGCCGAAGACCCGCTCCGGCAAGATCATGCGCCGTCTGCTGCGCGACATCGCCGAGGGCCGCGAGGTCGGTGACACCACCACCCTCGCCGACAGCACGGTGATGAGCCAGATCCAGGCCCAGCTGCCGCCGGCGGGTGGCAACGGCTGAGCCGGCCGACACGGTGAAGCGTGCCCCGGGCGGTGGTCACCGCCCGGGGCACAGCCATGCCGCGGGTCTGGAGCCCCCTTCCGGTCGGCCGCCAGGGTGTGCAGCGGGGCGGCCGGGAGCGGGCGGTGCCCCGCGACCGACGGTGCCGCGTTCACCCGTCTGCGCCCGGCCTGGGCCATTCGGGTGCCGTGCCACTGCTCCTCCGGAGTGCGGAACCCACCCGCAGGGCTTAAGTCCTTGAATAGGACAATCCGGATGTCACCCGAACGATCCCCTAGACTGTTAACGACGCATCAAGATCCCTGAACGGGAGTCCGAGCGTCACAGGGCGCGCCGGGAAGTCTGGTCGGCAACTGCACCACACGTGCATCCGTTGCCGCTCCCAGCCCCTCAGGAGGTCCTCGTGACCGACCAGCCGCCCGTCCACGAGCCGACGACCCGCCGCCGGCAGCTGCTCGGCCGACTGTCCCTGCCCGAGCGGACGTTCATCACCGACGCCCTGCGCACCGAGACGGTCGGCGGCGTGCTGTTGCTGCTCGCCGCCGTGGCCGCGCTGGTCTGGGCCAACGTCTGGCCGCACGCCTACGAGAGCGTCCTCGACTACACCGTCGGGCCCTCCGCCCCGCTGCACCTCGACCTCACCCTCGGCAACTGGGCCAAGGACGGCCTGCTGACGATCTTCTTCTTCGTGGCCGGGATCGAGCTCAAGCGCGAGTTCGTCGCGGGCGAGCTGCGCACCCCGAGCGCCGCGCTGCTCCCGGTGGTGGCCGCCGTCTGCGGCGTCGCGCTGCCGGCGATCCTGTTCGCGCTCGTCAACTCGGGCAGCGGCGGTCACCCCAGCGGTTGGGCCATCCCGACCGCCACCGACATCGCCTTCGCGCTCGGCGTGCTGGCCGTGGTCGGCAGCCACCTGCCGTCCGCCCTGCGCGCCTTCCTGCTCACCCTCGCCGTGGTGGACGACCTGATCGCGATCCTGATCATCGCGGTCTTCTACAGCTCCGGTATCAGGTTCTGGGCGCTCGGCCTGGCCTTCGCCGGCCTGGTGCTGTTCTGGTTCCTGCACCGGCGCGGAGTGCACGGCTGGTACCTGTTCGTGCCGCTGGCCGTCGTGAACTGGGCGCTGATGCACGAGAGCGGCATCCACGCCACGGTCGCGGGCGTCGCGATGGGCCTGATGCTGCGCTGCCACCGGGAGGGCGACGAGCAGCACTCCCCCGGCGAGCACATCGAGCACCTGGTCCGCCCGCTCTCGGCCGGCCTGGCCGTCCCGGTGTTCGCACTGTTCGCCGCCGGGGTGACGATCTCCGGCCCGTCGCTGCGCGAGGTGTTCACCCAGGCCACGCCGCTCGGCATCGTCATCGGCCTGCTGGTCGGCAAGACGGTGGGCATATTCGGCGGCACCTGGCTGGCCGCCCGGTTCACCCGGGCCGAGCTGAACCCGAAGCTCAGGTGGGCCGACATGTTCGCGGTCTCGGTGCTCGCGGGCATCGGCTTCACCGTCTCGCTGCTGATCAGCGAACTGGCGTTCCGCGACGACCTGGCCCTCGCCGACCTCTCCAAGACGGCCGTCCTGGTCGGCTCGCTGCTCTGCGCGACGGTGGCCACCGTGCTGCTCAAGCTCCGCAACCGGCACTACCGCGAGCTGTGCGAGGAGGAGGACCGGGACGTGGACGGCGACGGCGTCCCGGACGTCTACCAGGAGGACGACCCGGCCTGGCGGGCCCGGGCCGCCGGGCTCGCCCCGCGACCCGACGGCGAGGGGCCGGAGAAGCCCCGCTGAGGCCCGCCGGCGGCCCGGCAGAGCCCGGACACGTCCCCCCGGCGGGGCCCCGGAGTGGTGTGCGACTGACCGGTAGGGGCATGATTCTGAGCTGTCGACAGTCCACTGACGCCTCCGGGCCCCTCCGGCCCCCCGAACCGCACCACGCGGCGGCGTCACGCCGCACAGCCGCAGAGGAGAACCGCTGATGCCCGCAGGAGCCGCAGACCCGTCCAGCAACGGCCGGGCGCCCTACGAGGGCGAGCGTTCGGTGGGGCAGCTGTTCGCGGCGGCCACCGCCGACCTGTCCGCACTCGTCCACGACGAGATCGCGCTCGCCAAGGCCGAGATCCGGGCGGACGTCAAGCGCGGCGTCTCCGGGGGCGTCTCGCTGGGCGTCGCCGCCGTGGTGGCGCTGGCCGCCGTCCCGATGCTGAGCGCCGCGGCGGCCTTCGGCATCCACGCGCTGGGCCTGTCGCTCGGCTGGTCGTTCCTCATCGTGGCCGGCGCCTACCTGCTGCTCGCGGTGCTGCTCGGGCTGATGGCCTGGCGCTCGTTCAAGCGGATCGAGAAGCCGCACCGCACCATCGAGGGCGCCCAGAAGACCGCCGACGTGCTGAAGAACGCCCGGCCGCGTCCGGCCACCAAGGAGGAGATCGACCGGGCCCTGGGCCGCATCCCGTAACCGTCCGTCCGGTGGCGGTGCACGCCGCCCGCCCGGACCCGCCGGGAGCGAGTGCCGGGCGCCGTCCGGCGCACGGATGTGACACGCTCTCGGTATGCCGCTTGACCAGAAGCCCGTATCCGCGCAGCCGTCCGCCGACTCCGGACCCGACCTGGCACCCGGGGGGGAGCCCGCCGATGAGGCCCCCGGCACCACCCCCGACGGCGGCGCCGAGGCCTGGAGCGTCCGGCAGAGCGGCCCGTGGACGCACCGCGACCTCGCGGCCAACGGCGCCCGGTTCCACATCGCCGAGCTGGGCTCGGGCCCGCTGGTGCTGCTGGTGCACGGCTGGCCCGAGTACTGGTGGGCCTGGCGCCACCAGCTGACCGCGCTCGCCGAGGCCGGCTACCGGGCGGTGGCGCTCGACCTGCGGGGTGTCGGCGGCAGCGACCGCACCCCGCGCGGGTACGACCCGGGCAACCTCGCCCTGGACATCACCGGGGTGATCCGCTCGCTCGGCGAGCGCCGGGCGCACCTGGTCGGGCACGCCGCCGGCGGCACGCTGGCCTGGGTGGCGGCGGTGATGCGCCCGTCGGTGATCCAGAGCCTCACCGTGGTCTCCGCCGCGCACCCCCGGGACCTGCGCCGGGCCCTGCTGACCGACCGCCGCCAGGCGGCCGCCTTCGAACACGTGCTGGGCTTCCAGCGGCCGTGGATACCGGAACGCCGTCTGGTGGCCGACGACGCCGCGCTGGTCGGCCGCTACCTGGACGCCTGGGCCGGTCCGAACCGGCTGGACGAGGAGGCGGTGCACGCGTACCGGCAGGCCATCCAGATCCCCAGCACGGCGCACTGCTCGATCGAGCCGTACCGCTGGCTGCTGCGCTCGATGGCGCGCCCGGACGGCATCCAGTTCGCCCGGCGGATGAAGAAGCCGATCACGGCGCCGACCCTGCACGTCCAGGGCGCGGCGGACCCGGTGCTGCTGTCGCACACCGCGCTGGGCGGCGGCGAGTACGTGGCGGCGCCGTACCGCTGGCGGCTGATGCCGGGGGTCGGGCACTTCCCGCACGAGGAGGCCCCGGAGCAGTTCACCGCGGAGCTGCTGGACTGGGTCGGCCGTCACAAGGAGTGATGATGCAGGAGCAGCGAAGGGGCCGGGAGGGAAGGGCCCTTGGCCCCAACTCCCTTGATCTGACGCACATATGACAACCGCATAGGCCAATTTCGACGCGCGCCCGGCGGTTACCCCCACCGGCCCAGGGGCATCCATTCCGGTATGACCTGGATGCCCGATCGCGGCGGCGCCCCGCGCGCCCGACGCCACAACAGCTCCCAGCGCTCCGCCCACCGCCCCGACTGGGCGGACGACCTCGGCTACGACGGCCCCGACCGCCGTCCACGCCCGGCGCAGCGGCAGCTCGGCATCCCCCGCATCCTCGGCCGGCGCGCCCGCTGGGTCGGCGCACGACTGCGGCGCGAGACCTGAGGCCTCGCGCCGCGTCGTCCGGCCGGTCCGGCGGACCGGTTCCGGCCGGCCGATCGGTTCGGCCGGTCGGTCCCGCCGGTCGGGTCGGCTGGCCGGCCAGTCCCGCCGGTCAGTTCACGAGCGTCGGCGACACCGCGGTGAACCAGAGCAGGACGAAGGTCGCCACCGACATGATCGGCACCAGCACCTTGGTCTCGACGTTGTTGCCGCTGCGCTTGATCAGCACCACCTCGTAGCGCTCCTTGTGCGGCCAGAGCAGCGGCGCGCCCTTCTTGGTCAGGCAGTCGCCCAGCAGGTGCGCCAGGGTGCCCAGCGCCACCGCGTACGGCAGCCAGCCCGGCGAGTTCGGCATCCAGGTGTTCATCCCGAAGGTGCCGAGCGCGGACAGCCCGATGACGGTGATCCAGCTCTCCGGGCCGTCCCCCGGCGGGCAGAGCCGCAGCGCCCGGATCGCGAGCGCGATCAGGAAGAACGTCAGCACCAGGGTGAAGTTGCGGCCCAGGTAGGTGACGCCCGCCCAGGTGCCGGCGCCCATCAGCGCGACGAACAGCAGCGAGTGGGTGGCGTGCCGGTGCCCGCCGGAGGCCCAGGCCACGAAGCGGCAGAGCGCCTTGGAGATCGGCCCCAGGAAGTTGGCGATCGAGCCGTCGTGGTGGTCGAGGTCCGGCAGCAGGGCCGCCCCCGCGCACAGCACCGTGCCCATCAGTATGTCCGCCGGCTGCAGCGTGGTGTGCAGCAGCAGCGGGGGCAGGAACGGCGCGGAGGCGGCGTACAGCATCGCCCCACTGACCGCGTGCGAGTGACCCATCATCGGACTACCACGACCTCCCGTAAGACTCACTCCGGGACGGCGCCCGGTTGAGCCGAACGGGTGAGCGCGGCAGAGGCTACCAGGGCGGACTGACGGTGTGACGGATATCGGATCGTCGGACCCGGCGCGTCGGACCGCCCCGCGGCCCGGTCAGAGCGCGCAGCCCTGGGTGTCCACCGGGGTGCTCGCGGTGCTGCCCCTCTCCGCGTCCTCCCGCACCTCGGCCGCGGTCAGCACGTACCCGGTGTCGGCGCTGTCCAGCGACTTGGCGAACACCACGCCGTAGACCTGGCCGTCCGGGGTGAGCAGCGGGCCGCCGCTGTTGCCCTGGCGGACCAGCGAGCGGACCGAGTAGACGTCGCGGACCACCTGGCCGCGGTGGTAGATGTCCGGGCCGTTGGCCTGGATCCGGCCGCGGATACGGGCCGGCTGGACGTTGAAGGCGCCGTTCTCCGGGAAACCCGCCACGATCGCGCTGTCGTTGGTCTTCGCCTCGCCCGCGAACGCCAGCGGGGGCGCGTTCAGCTTGGGGACGTCCAGGACGGCGATGTCGCGCTGCCAGTCGTAGCGGACCACCGTCGCGTCGTACAGCTGACCGACCCCGCCGATCTGCACGGTCGGCTCGTCGACCCCGCCGACCACGTGGGCGTTGGTCATCACCCGGTGCGGGGCGAAGACGAAACCGCTGCCCTCCAGGGTCTTGCTGCAGGAGGTGGCGGTGCCGACCACCTTGACCAGGCTCTGCTTGGCCCGCGCCACCGCCGGGCTGCCGGCCAGCGCCGGGTCGGGGGTGTCGACCTGGGTGATCGGCTCGTGCTCGAAGGGGTTGAAGACCTGCGGGAAGCCGTTGCGGGCCAGCACCTTGGAGAAGTCCGAGAACCAGTTCGGCGCGTCGTCGGGCAGCGCGTTCTGCACGCCGCCGAGGATCGCCGAGGAGCGGACCTGCTTGGACACCGTCGGCAGCGACGCCCCGGCCAGCGCCGAGCCGATCAGCCAGGCCACCAGCAGCATCGAGACCACGTTCACGGCCGCGCCGCCGGTCGCGTCCAGCACCCGCGCCGGACGGCGGCCGATGTGGCCCCGGAGCTTCCAGCCGAAGTGCGCGGTCACCGCCTGGCCGATCGCGGCGCACACGATCACCACCACCACGGCCACCACCGAGGCCGTGGTGCCCGGGCTGAGGTGGTCGAGCAGCAGCGGCAGCAGCTGGACGGCCAGCAGGCCGCCGCCCAGGAAGCCGACCAGGGACAGGACACCCACCACGAAGCCCTGCCGGTAGCCCGACACGGCGAATGCCACGGCAGCGGCGATCAGCAGCACATCCAGGACGTTCACCCGGACACCCTCCCACGGCCCGCGGCCCGGCCGCGCAGACGGCCCCTCACGTGGGACCGGCGTCGCCGCCCGGCAGCGCCCGGGAGTGGTCGAGATCGCCCTGCACCAGGGCCAGCGCCTCGTCCGAGAGGTCGACGATCCGGGACGGGTCCCAGGGCAGCTCCAGCCCGCCGTGGTGCAGCACACGGTCGATCACCCCGGCCGTGAACCCCCAGACCAGCCGCCCGGCCACCGCGAAGGCCGGCCCCACGTGCCCGGACGGGTGGCGCAGCCGCACCCGGTTCGCCGGGTCGGCCAGATCGGCGACCGGCACCCGGAACACCGCGCCGGTCTCCCCCTGGTCCACCGGCCGCACCGGCGACTCCTCGCGCCACCAGCCCAGCACCGGGGTCACCACGAACCGGCTGACCGGGATGTACAGCGCCGGCAGCACCGCGAACACCTGCACCCCGGCCGGGTCCAGCCCGGTCTCCTCCCAGGCCTCGCGCAGCGCCGCCGCGACCGGGCCCGGGCCGTCCGGGTCACCGTCCTCCGGATCCAGCGCGCCGCCCGGGAAGGACGGCTGCCCGGCGTGCGAGCGCAGCGAGCGGGCCCGCTCGATCAGCAGCAGGTCCGGCCCGTCCGGGCCCTCGCCGAACAGCATCAGCACCGCCGCCGCCCGGCCGCCCTCCACAGGCGGCAGGAAGCGGCTCAGCTGCTCCGGCAGCACCCGCTCGGCCGCCTCCCGCACCGGCTCCAGCCAGGCCGGCAGGCCGTCCCCCTCGACCACTCGCACCGCCGACGGCTCCGGCGCCCGCCGTGCCTCGCGGGTCACTCGCCCACCGCCAGGTCCGCGATCCGCCCCTGGTGCCCGGCGGCGTCGGCCCGGGCGGCGGCCTCCCCGGGGAAGTCCCCCGGCGGCCTCAGCCGCTGCCCGGGCTGCCCGCCCAGCTCGTACTTGAGCAGCTTGCGCGCCTTCTCCGGGTCGGTCTCGCCCTCCCCGTACGACGGGCAGAGCGGCGCGACCGGGCAGGCGCCGCAGGCGGGCTTGCGGGAGTGGCAGATCCGGCGGCCGTGGAAGACCACCCGGTGCGACAGCATCGTCCACTCCGACTTCGGGAAGATCTCGGCGACGGCCGCCTCGACCTTCACCGGGTCCTCCTCGGCGGTCCAGCCGAACCGCCGGGCCAGCCGCCCGAAATGCGTGTCCACGGTGATCCCGGGCACCCCGAAGGCGTTGCCGAGGACCACGTTGGCGGTCTTGCGGCCCACGCCCGGCAGCGTCACCAGGTCGTCCAGGCGGCCCGGGACCTCGCCGCCGAAGTCGTCGCGCAGGGCGATCGAGAGGCCGATCAGCGACTTCGCCTTGTTCCGGAAGAACCCGGTCGGGCGGATGACCTCCTCCAGCTCCTCCGGGTTCGCCGCCGCCATGTCCTCCGGCGTCGGGTACTTCGCGAACAGCGCCGGCGTCGTCTGGTTCACCCGCAAGTCCGTCGTCTGCGCCGACAGCACGGTCGCCACCAGCAGCTGGAACGGGTTCTCGAAGTCCAGCTCCGGATGCGCGTACGGGTACAGCTCCGTCAACTCGCGGTTGATCCGCCGCGCCCGCCGCACCATCGCCAGGTGCGACTCCGGCTTCCCCGGCTTCACCCCCGGCACGGCCTTCGCCTTCGGTGCCGCCGCCGCCCGGACCTTGCTCTCTGCCATGCACGAAGGCTACGCCGAACGGCCCACGGCGGGCAGCGGATCACCGGAGCCCGCGGCAGCCGCGGACTGACGTTCGGATGGGCGCCGTCTGGTGGCTCGCGACGACGGGCTGCCCCAGTCTGAGGGCTACGACGACGCGAGGTGCCCATGTTCGACGAGAGCTTCGCCTTTCCCAGCAGCCTGCTGCGCCCGGTGACCGGCGCCACCGGGCGGGTCGCGGTGATCGGGGCCGGGGTGGCGGGCCTCGTCGCCGCCTACGAGCTCCAGCGCCGGGGCTTCGGCATCGTCCTGTACGAGCGGTCGAACCAACCCGGCGGACGGGTGCGCACGCACCGCTTCTGGGACGGCACGCACGCCGACCTGGGCGCCATGCGCATCCCCGGGAACCACCACTGCGTCCTCCACTACGTGTCCCAGTTCGGCCTGCGGACCAGGCCGTTCGTCAACTTCAACCCGGACGCCTACTACCACCTGCGCGGCCACCGCGCCCGCGTCCAGGAGGTGCACGCGCTGCACCCGGCGTTCGCGCTGCGCGCCGCCGAGAAGCAGGACCCGCGGCGGATCCTGGACCGGCTGCTGACGGCCGCCTGGGAGACGCTCACCCCCGACCAGCGCCGGCGAGTGCTGGACGGCCACTGGGACGACCCGGCGCTCGACCGGCTCGTCTCGGTGTCGCTGTGGCAGTACGTCCACGAGCACCTGTCGCAGGACGCCTGGGACCTCCTCGGCCACGCCAGCGGCCTGGTCCACTACGAGCAGTCCTCCCTGCTGGAGGTCCTCGTCGACTACTTCGGCCTGTTCCACGCGGGCCAGGTCGAACTGGTCGACGGCACCGACCGCCTGGTGCACGCGTTCGTACGCCGGCTGCGGCCGAGGACCCTCCAGCTGTCCACCCAGATCGACGAACTCTCGCTGACCCGCCAGGGCGTCCGGGTGCACGGGCGGCGCCTCGGCGGCACGATCACCGAGGACGTCGACTTCGTCGTCTGCTGCGTCCCCGTCCCCGCCCTCGACCAGATCAGCTTCCGGCCCGGCCTCCCCCACCACCAGCGCCACGCGATCCGCGGCATCAGCTACGCCAGCAGCACGAAGACGCTCGTGCACACCAAACGGCGCGGCTGGGAACTGGACGACCGGATCTTCGGCGGCGGCAGCTTCACCGACATGCCGATCCAGCAGTGCTGGTACCCGTCGGACAACGCCCGGCCCGTCGACGGCCGGACCAACGGGAGCACCGTCGGCAGGCGGCGCTGGGCCGCCCGGGACCCGCAGCGCTCCCACGAGCCCGCGGTGCTCGTCGGCGCCTACCTGTGGGGGGCCAACGCCCGCCGCTTCACCACCCTGCCGCCGGCCGACCGCGACCTGCTGGTCCTGAAATGCCTGGAACGGCTGCACCCCGGCATCCTCCGCGACGCGGACGACATCGTGCACTGGAACTGGGACGACCAGGTCGGCATGGGCGGCGGCGCCTTCGCCCACCTCGCGCCCGGCGAGCACACCCGGTACCTGACCGGGCTCGGCGCCCCGCACCCGACCGACGACCCGAGGATCTTCTTCGCCGGAGAGCACCTGTCCGGAGCGCACGCCTGGATGCAGGGCGCCGCCCAGTCGGCCCTGGCCGTAGTGGGCCAGGTGATCGACCGGGGGCAGCACGCCGACGACACCGCGCGGCTGCGGACCGGGTGAGCGCGGCACCGGCGCCCCGGCGCCGAACCGGCGAGCAGAGCGGCGGCCCGGCGACGGGAGCGACGCTGCACCGCGACGACCTCGGACCGCTGCTCGCCCCGGCCGCGGCCGCGACCGAGCGGATCGGGCTGGAGATCGAGAACGGCATCGTCGACCCGGAGACCGGGCGGGCCGCCCCCTACGAGGGGAAGAACGGCGTCCGGGCCGTCCTGGAGGCCGTCCTCGCCGAATGGGGCGGCACGGACCGGCGCGACAACGGCCGGCTGACCGGCGTGGACCTGGCGGACACCGCCCAGATCACGCTCGAACACGGCGGCCAGGTCGAGTACTCCTCCGTCCCGGCCGCCGGCCTGGCCACGGCCGTGGACGACATGCGGGCCACGATGGAACGCCTCGCGGAACTCGTCGGGCGCTTCGGTCTGGCCCTCCTGCCCGGCGGCAACCTCCCCTTCGACCGGCTCGACACCGTCTCCTGGGTGCCGATGCTCCGCGGTGCCGTCATGCGCGACTTCTTCGACCGGATCGGCGAGGCCGGCAGCGGGGCCCCGAAGATCATGTCGATGTCGCTGTCCACCCAGGTGCACCTGGACTACCTGTCCGACGAGGACTTCACCCAGAAGCTGCGGATGCTGACCGCCGCGTCCCCGGTGGTCGCCGCACTGCTCGTCAACTCGCCGCTGCAGGGCGGCCGGTCGAACGGGCTGCTCTCGCACAGGTCGCAGAACTGGCTGCGGATGGACCCGCGCCGCTGCGGCGTCCTGCCGCCCGCGCTGCGGCCCGACGTGAACGCCGACGACGTCATCGACTGGGCGCTGGGGATCCCGATGATCTACTACCGCGGCCCGGACGGACGGTACCGGCCCGCCCCCGACCGGCCGTTCGCCGAGATCCTGCGGCAGGGCTTCGACGACGGCACCATGCCGACCTTCGACCACTGGGTCTCCCACATGTCGCAGATCTGGACGGACGTCAGGGTCCGCCGGACCCTGGAACTGCGGGCCGGGGACGGCCCGCCGTACCGGCACATCCCGGCCGTACCGGCGCTGTGGGCGGGGCTCGCCTACCACCCGCCCTCGCGGACGGCGGCCTGGGAACTGCTGCGCCACCACGGCGTGGCGGAGCACCGCGCGGCGAAGGCCAGGCTCCCCGCCGACGGCCTGGACACCATGCTCGGCGGCGACCGGGTCCGCGAACTCGCGGCGGAACTCGTCCGGCTCGCCCGGGCAGGCCTGCGGGCCCGGGTCCGCGCCGGCCTGGAACAGCCGAAGGTGCTCGACTACCTCGACCCGCTCGACGAAGTGCTGCGCACCGGGCAGACCTTCGCCGAACAGACCACGGCCCGCTGGGACACCGACCTCCGCCGCGACCCCCGCCGCTACGTCGCGGCCTTCCGCGTCTGAACCCCCGCCCGACCCTCCCGCCCGAGCCGTGGAGTTCTCCGGCCGAAGGGCCTTCCTCGCCCGAACCGTCGCGGGTTAGCGTGACCGGCGGCGGCCGGCCCCGGGTCAGCCGCCGCCTGCCCACCGAAGAACGAGGACGCATGGACCAGGACTTCAAGGACATCCCCACCACCACCCTGGCCGACGTGCTCGGGCGCGCCCAGGTCATGGACATCGGCATCCGTCCGCTGTGGGCGGGGGCGCCGCGGGTGGCCGGCCCGGCGTTCACCGTGCAGTGCCCGCCCGGCGACAACCTGATGCTGCACGCGGCGATCTACCGGGCCGAGCCGGGCGCCGTGATCGTCGTCGAGTCGGGCGACCTGGACTACGCGCTGGCCGGCGGCAACGTGTGCGCCGTCGCGCAGCGCCGGGGCGTCGCGGCGTTCGTCGCCGACGGCCTGATCCGGGATCTGGGCGAGGTACGGGAGCTGGGCTTCCCGGTCTTCGCCCGCGGCGTGATCCCGATCCCGGGGGCCAAGCGGGAGCTCGGCACGCACGGCGCCCGGGTGCATTGCGGCGGCGTGCCGGTGGCGGCCGGTGACGTCGTGGTGGCCGACGAGGAGGGGGTCGTGGTGGTGCCCGCCGACCGGCGCGCCGAGGCCCTGGCGGCGGCCCGCGCCAAGCTGGCCAAGGAGGCCGCCGAGACGCTGGACGACTGGGAGGCGGCGCACCGCACCCGGATCGAGAAGACCCTCGGCGAGCTGGGCTTCACCGGCTGAACCCGGCCCGGTCCGGCTGAACGGGCCGGGCGCCCGCCCCGGCGAGGCCTCGGCCCTGGCCGACCCGCCGCACCGGTCTGTCCGCCGCCGGCGTATCGCAGCACCTGACCGCCCTGCACGCGGCGGGTCCGACCAGCGCCCACCGGGCCGGTCACAGCGTCCTCTACGCCCGTACGGCGGTGGGCGATTCATTGTTCGAACCGCACGAGCAGGCGTTCGACCAGGCGCCGCCCCCGCGGCGCCCCACCCGGTGACCCGCCGGTACGAATGGCCCCGCACGGCACACCTCGGCACACCCCCTCCTCATATGATCGGAGCGACATGCGCCATGCTTGGTGATGCAGAGCACGGTACGGAACTTGCGCCGGACGGCCCACCCGCCGAACGGCCGAGAAGGAGGAAGCACGTGGACGACGTTCTGCGGCGCGCCGCACTCTTCGCGGCACTCGACGACGAACAGGCCGGCGAGCTGCGCGCTTCCATGACCGAGGTGACCCTCGCCCGTGGTGAGTCGCTGTTCCACGAGGGCGACCCGGGCGACCGGCTGTACGTCGTCGCCGAGGGCAAGGTCAAGCTGCACCGCGCCTCGCCGGACGGACGCGAGAACATGCTCGCCGTCCTCGGCCCCAGCGAGATGATCGGCGAGCTGTCGCTGTTCGACCCGGGCCCGCGCACCGCGACCGCCAGCGCGCTGACCGAGGTCAAGCTGCTCGGCCTGGGCCACGGCGACCTGCAGCCCTGGCTGCACGCCCGCCCCGAGGTCTCCATCGCGCTGCTGCGGGCCATCGCCCGCCGCCTGCGCCGGACCAACGACGTGATGTCCGACCTGGTCTTCTCCGACGTGCCCGGCCGCGTCGCCAAGGCCCTGCTGGACCTCTCCCGCCGCTTCGGCGTGCAGTCCGAGGAGGGCATCCACGTCGCCCACGACCTCACCCAGGAGGAGCTGGCCCAGTTGGTCGGCGCCTCCCGCGAGACGGTCAACAAGGCGCTCGCCGACTTCGCCGGCCGCGGCTGGCTGAAGCTGGAGGCGCGCGCGGTGGTGCTGATGGACGTCGAGCGGCTGTCGCGCCGCTCGCGCTGACCTCGGCGCGCTCACGTCTTCACGCCGTAACCGCCGAAGGGCCCGTCCGCGCGGACGGGCCCTTCGGCGTTCCGTTGCCCGCCCCGCGCGCGACGGGATCAGTCGAGGCCCGGGATCAGCCCGTGCTCCTCCAGGTACTCCAGCTGCGCCCGGACCGAGAGCTCGGCGGCCGGCCAGAGCGCCCGGTCGACGTCGGCGTAGACCCGGGCCACCACCTCGTCCGCGGTCCGGCAGCCGGCCTCGACCGCGGTCTCCACCTGGGCGAGCCGGTTGGCCCGGTGGGCGAGGTAGTAGTCGACGGCGCCGAGCGCGTCCGCGAGCGCCGGACCGTGGCCGGGCAGCACCGTCCGCACGCCGTGCGCGGAGGCCATCGTGTGCAGGTGGCGCAGCGAGTCCAGGTAGTCGCCGAGCCGGCCGTCGGGGTGGGCGACCATCGTGGTGCCGCGGCCGAGGACGGTGTCGCCGGTGAGGATCGCGCCGTCGGCGGGCAAGTGGAAGGTCAGCGAGTCCGAGGTGTGGCCGGGGGTGGCGACCACCCGCAGGTCGAGGCCGCCGACGTCCAGCCGCTGGCCGTTGACCAGGCCCTCGGAACCCAGCCGGTGCGCCGGGTCCAGGGCGCGCACCTCGGTGCCGGTGAGTTCGGCGAAGCGGGCCGCGCCCTCGGAGTGGTCGGCGTGGCCGTGGGTGAGCAGGGTCAGCGCGATGCGTTTGCCCCGCTGTTCCGCGAGGTCGACCACTCGGCGCAGGTGGCCCTCGTGCAGCGGGCCGGGGTCGACCACCACGGCGAGGTCCGAGCCGGGCTCGGAGAGCAGCCAGGTGTTGGTGCCGTCCAGCGTCATCGGCGACGGGTTCGGCGCCAGCACGCACAGCGCCCGGGGCGTGGCCTCGCCGTCGATGGTGGCGGCCGGGTCGCCCGGCAGGAGCCCGCTCACCGGTTGTCCCCGCGGGGCCGGTGCAGGGCCCTGAGCGGCAGGACCCGGACGAGCGGCCGCTGGGCCGTCTCGACGAACGGGACCTGACTCTCGCAGGCCGGGGTACGGGGGATCAGGCGGCGGGCGGGCAGCTCGGGTGCCGTCCGGCGAGCCACGGCGTTGTGGGTCATCGGGCGTCGGTCCTCTCTGTTCTCTGTTTCGAGTCTGTTCGGCGGCGTCGTCGGCGACAGCGCCGACGAGGGCGGGGCCGGTGCGGTCAGGCGTCCTCGGGGAAGTCCCCGTCGATGGTGAGTTCGTCGTACCCGGGCCAGCGGACCGTCATCCGGTCGCCCCGGACCTCGGCCCGGCCCAGCACCGGCTCCAGCGACCGCCCGGCGGCCGCGTCCAGCGCCTCCGCGGCGGTGCGCACCGGCGCCAGCTCGCGCAGCACCGTCACGGTCGGCGGCAGCATCCCGAACCGGCCCTCCTGGTAGCCGAGGACGGCCTCGGCGGGCGTCAGCCAGGCCACCCGGTCGGCCTCGCCGACCTCCAGGGCCGCGCTCTGCCCGGCCGGCAGCGCCGCGACGAAGAACCAGGTGTCGTAGCGGCGCTCCTCGAACTCCGGGGTGACCCAGCGGGCCCAGCCGCCCAGCAGGTCGCTGCGCAGCACCAGGGCGTGGTCGCGGAGGAACTCGGCGAAGGACAGCTCGTGCGCCTCCAGCGCAGCCCGCTCGGCGCTCCAGTCGCGCGGCGCGGCGACGCTGTCCGCGTCCGGGCCGGCCAGCAGGACGCCGGCCTCCTCGAAGGTCTCGCGGACGGCCGCGCAGACCACCGCCCGCGCCGTCCGGGCGTCCACCCCGAGCCGCCGCGCCCATTCCTCGGGCGCCGGTCCGGCCCAGCCCGTCTCCACCTCGGCGTCGCGCGGATCCACCCCGCCGCCAGGGTAGGCGTACATGCCGGCCGCGAAGGCCATCGAGGTGCGCCGGCGCAGCAGGTACGCCTGCGGCCCGGCGGCCGCGTCGCGCAGCAGCACGACCGTCGCGGCGAGCCTGGGCACCGGCGGGGTCAGCACGCCGGAGTCGACCGCCCGGATCCGGGCGGGCCAACCGGGCGGCATCGGGAGCGTCGTCGCTCGATGGTCCATGCCCGGATGCTAAGCGTACGAAGGCGGGGTTGGACAGGCCCAACCCCGCCTTTCGCGATCACACTCAGCTGCTCTTGACGCGCACCTGGAGCTCGACCTCGACCGGGGCGTCCAGCGGCAGCACCGCGACGCCGACCGCACTGCGGGCGTGCACCCCGGCCTCGCCCAGCACCTTGCCGAGCAGCTCGCTGGCACCGTTGATCACGCCCGGCTGGCCGGTGAAGTCGGGGGCGGAGGCGACGAAGCCGACCACCTTCACGACCCGCTCGATCTGGTCCAGGTCACCGATCACCGACTTGATCGCGGCCAGCGCGTTCAGCGCGCAGGTCTGCGCGAGCTCCTTGGCCTCCTCCGGGGAGACCTCGGCGCCGACCTTGCCGGTGCTCGGCAGCTTGCCGCCGACGACCGGCAGCTGGCCGGAGGTGAACACGAACTCGCCCGAGCGCAGGGCCGGCACGTACGCGGCGACCGGAGCGGCCACCGGCGGCAGGGTCAGCCCCAGGTCGGCGAGCTTGGCCTCGACCTTGCTCATGCGTTCTTCTCCCGCTTGAAGTAGGCCACCAGCTGCTCCGGATTCGGGCCCGGCACGACCTGGACGAGCTCCCAGCCGTCCGAGCCGAAGTTGTCCAGGATCTGCTTGGTGGCGTGCACGAGCAGAGGCGCCGTCATGTATTCCCACTTGGTCATGGCCAGACTCTAGACGAGCGGCCACCGCGATCGGCGCCGCCCACGGACCGGCGTGTGAGGTGGCCCACAAAGGGGGCATGATTCAGGCCCGGCCCCCCTGGTGCTCCGGGCATCCGGCGCGCTCCCTGGTTACCCTCGCGAGAGGGCACCGGTAGTTCGGGCCGGCCGACGGAGCGGCCCCGGCCCACGAGACGGACGGAGACGGAGCGTGGCACGCACCCCCGGCCAGGCGGCCCGGCGCGACCCCGACTGGGAGGGCGTCCGGCTGCACGTGGTCAGCGGCAAGGGCGGCACCGGGAAGACCACGCTGGCCGCCGCGCTGGCGCTGGCGCTCGCCGCCGACGGCGGCCGGGTGCTGCTGATCGAGGTCGAGGGGCGCCAGGGCATCGCCGAACTGTTCGGCATCGCCGCCCTCCCGTACGAGGAGCGCCGGATCGCCGCGGTCTCCCGCGCCCAACTGGGCCTGCCCCCCGACGACGGGGGCGGCGGGGGCGGCGGCGAGGTGTTCGCGCTGGCCATCGACCCCGAGCAGGCGCTGCTCGAGTACCTGGAGATGTTCTACAAGCTCGGCCGGGCCGGCAAGGCGCTGCAGAAGGTCGGCTTCGTCGACTTCGCGACCACCATCGCGCCCGGCGTACGGGACGTCCTGCTCACCGGCAAGGCCTGCGAGGCGGCCCGGCGCAAGGGCCCCGACGGCCGCCGCCGCTACGACGCGGTCGTGATGGACGCGCCGCCGACCGGGCGGCTCACCCGGTTCCTGAACGTGAACGCCGAGGTCGCCGGGCTGGCCCGGATCGGGCCGATACACACCCAGGCGCAGGCCGTGATGCGGGTGCTGAAATCGCCGGAGACCGCGGTGCACCTGGTCACCCTGCTGGAGGAGATGCCGGTGCAGGAGACGGTCGACGGCTTCGCCGAACTGCGCGAGGCCAGGCTCCCGGTGGGCGGGGTGATGGTCAACATGGTCCGGCCGCCGGTGCTGGACGCCGCGGCGGTGGCCGCGGTGGACGGGAACCACCGCGAGGAGGTCGCCCTGGCCCTCGGCGAGGCCGGGCTCGGCGGACGCTCGCGCAAGCCGGAGACGGTCCGGGCGGCGGTGGAGCCGCTGCTCGACCCGCTGCTGGAGCAGGCCAGGGAGCACGCCGAGCGGGTCGAGCTGGAGCGCGAGCAGCGCGCCGACCTCCAGCAACTGCGGCTCCCCACGTACGAACTGCCACTGCTGGGCGAGGGCGTGGACCTCGGCGGGCTGTACCGGCTGGCGGGCGAACTGAAGCGGCAGGGGGCGGCGTGACCACCAACGGAACCAGCGGAGCCGGCGGGAACGGCGGGGCCGGCCGGGCCCACGGCGGCGGTAGCAGCGGCAGCGGCGGGGTCGGCAACGGCGGCAGCGGTGTCCGGGCCGCCGGCAGCCGGCTCGCCGTCGACAGGCTGATCGACGACCCGAGGACCAGGATCATCGTCTGCTGCGGCTCCGGCGGCGTCGGCAAGACCACCACCGCCGCGGCGATCGGCCTGCGGGCCGCCGAACGCGGCCGCAAGGTCGTCGTTCTGACCATCGACCCGGCCCGCCGGCTCGCCCAGTCGATGGGCCTCACCGAGCTGGACAACACCCCCCGAGTCGTCAAGGGGGTCACCGGCGACGGCGAGCTGCAGGCCATGATGCTCGACATGAAGCGGACCTTCGACGAGGTCGTGCTCGCCCACGCCGAGCCCGAACGGGCCAAGGCGATCATGGAGAACCCGTTCTACCAGTCCCTGTCGGCCGGCTTCGCGGGCACGCAGGAGTACATGGCGATGGAGAAGCTCGGGCAGCTGCGCGACGCCGAGGAATGGGACCTGATCGTCGTCGACACCCCGCCGTCCCGCTCTGCGCTGGACTTCCTGGACGCGCCCAACCGGCTCGGCTCCTTCCTCGACGGCCGGGTGATCCGGATCCTGACCGCCCCGGCCAAGGTCGGCGGCCGCAGCGCGATGAGGTTCCTCAACGCCGGCATGGGCCTGATCACCGGCACCCTGGGCAAGATCTTCGGCGCCCAGCTGCTCACCGACGTGCAGACCTTCGTCAGCGCGATGGACTCCATGTTCGGCGGCTTCCGCGAGCGCGCCGACCGCACGTACCAGCTGCTCAAGGCGCCGGGCACGGCGTTCCTGGTGGTGGCCGCGCCGGAGCGGGACGCGCTGCGCGAGGCGGCGTACTTCGTCGACCGGCTCGCCGCGGACCGGATGCCGCTGGCCGGTCTGGTGCTCAACCGGGTGCACGGCTCGGGCGCGCCGCAGCTCACCGCGGAACGGGCGCTGGCGGCCGCCGAGGCACTGGAGGAGAACGGCTCGGAGCACGCCTCGCCCGAGGCCGAACTGCTCGCGGCCGGGCTGCTGAGGCTGCACGCCGAACGGATGCAGATCATGGGGCGGGAGCGCCGCACCCGCGACCGCTTCGTCTCCGTGTACCCGGACGTGCCGATCGTGGAGGTCGCCGCGCTGCCGGGCGACGTGCACGACCTGGACGGGCTGCGCGCCATCGGGGACCGGCTCAGCGGCACCGCGTAGGCACCGGCCCGGCCCGGGCGCCCGGCACCGGTGCGCCCGGCGCGGACGCCCTCGATGTGGATGTCCTCAGCACGGATGTCCTCAGCGTGAACGTCCTCGGCGCGGGTGCGCCGGACACGGGTGCGCTGGGCACCGATGTCCTCAGCCCGATGGCCCCCCGGCACCGGTCTGCCACGGCGCGGGTCCGCACCGCGCCGGCGTGCTCAGCCCGCCTGGGCGTAGTCCGTCAGTATCACGCCGGTCGCGAGGGACTCCTCGTACTCGGTGCGGGCCGTCTCCAGCAGCCTCCGCCACGAGATGACCGTCGGGCGGCGGCGCAGCAGCGCCCGGCGCTCGCGTTCCGTCATCCCGCCCCAGACCCCGAACTCGACCCGGTTGTCCAGTGCGTCCGCCAGGCACTCCGTGCGGACGGGGCAACCGCTGCACACCGCCTTGGCGCGATTCTGCGCCGCCCCCTGGACGAACAACTCGTCCGGATCACTCGTGCGGCAGGCGGCCTGCGCACTCCAGTCGTCAACCCAGCCCATCCCGGCGCCGTCCTCTCCCGTATCGAGGCTCCCCCACGGCGGCAACGGCATATTCACCGTTGCCAGTTGAGGACGTTACGGAAGAACGACAGCGAGCAACAGCCCCTCCGGGCTCAATCTCGCATGACCCGATTGGACTATGGGTACCGGTCAGCTCACTCGTTGGAGTGATCGCAGGTCGCAAGCCTTGTCAATCGCGGCGCGGCAACTCTCGCCACGCACGTCATCACGGAGCGCTACCGTTCACACGGATACAGCAGGCCCCAGCCGCCTCAAAAACCCTCTAATATCGGGCAATTCGGGCAAGTCTCTGCACTCACAAGAGTGAATGGTGTTGACGCACCGAAGCTGTCGCAAGCTTGTGACAAGCGTAGGGGAACACCTGCCCCTATGGGCGGGATTCCGGGACGTAGGGTTCTCCTCATGGCACCGAAGCGCCCCCAGGCATCCCAGCCCCCAGGCAACACCGGAGCTCCGCGCGATAAGCGCCGCGAGTCGCCGCTCGACATCGCGGGACACGGAGTGAAGTTCCTGGGCGTCAGCGTGCTCTCCGGAGTCCTGCTGGCAGGCCTCGCCCTGCCCGCCGTCGGCGCCATCGGGCTGACCGCCAAGGACACGGCGGAGAGCTTCTCCAACATCTCCGATGACTTCAAGACCCCGCCGCTCACCCAGGCGACGCAGATCTTCGACGCCAAGGGCGGCCTGATCGCCAAGGTGTACGAGCGCGACCGCACCGTCCTCACCGCCGACCAGATGTCACCGTTCATGCGGCACGCCCAGGTCGACATCGAGGACGCCCGCTTCTACGAGCACGGCGCCGTCGACCTCAAGGGCGTGCTCCGCGCCATCGGCAAGAACGCCGAGAGCGGCACCACCTCGCAGGGCGCCTCGACGCTGACCCAGCAGTACGTGAAGAACGTCAACGTCGAGAAGGCCGGCGACGACCAGGCCGCGGTGCTGGAGGCGCAGCGCAAGACCCTGGGCCGCAAGATCCAGGAACTCAAGGTCGCGATCAAGCTGGAAGAGGACCTGTCGAAGGACCAGATCCTCACCAACTACCTCAACATCACCTTCTACGGCCACCAGGCCTACGGCATCGAAGCCGCCTCCCAGCGCTACTTCAGCAAGAGCAACAAGGACCTGACCGTCGCCGAGGCCGCCACCCTGGCCGGCATGGTGCAGAACCCGTCGTCCTACGACCCGGTGCGCTACCCCGACAACACGGTCAAGCGCCGCAACGTCGTGATCGACAAGATGCTCGAGAACAAGCACATCACCGCGGACCAGGCCAAGGAGGCCAAGGCCGCCCCGCTGGGCCTGAAGTTCAAGGACCCGCAGAACGGCTGCATCACCGCCCAGGCCGGCATGGGCTTCTTCTGCGACTACGTGCGCCACGTGGTCAAGCAGGACCCGGCGTTCGGCAAGAGCGTCGCCGACCGCAAGAAGCTGTGGGACACCGGCGGCCTGAACATCTACACCACGCTGGACCCGGACAAGCAGGCCGCCGCCCAGAACGCCGTCACCAAGAAGGTCAACGTGACGGACACGGTCTCGGCCGCCGCGACCATGATGGAGCCCGGCACCGGCAAGATCCTGGCCATGGCCCAGACCCGCCCGTACGGCCTGGACCCGAACAAGAACCAGACCGTCGTCAACCTCAACGTCGACTCCGCGATGGGCGGCGGCAACGGCTTCCAGACCGGCTCGACGTTCAAGCCGATCCTCGCCGCGGCGGCCCTGGAGTCGGGCCTGTCGCCCACCCAGCCGTTCCCCTCCGAGAACAAGATCGACTACCCGCAGATGACCACCTGCACGGGTACCTGGAGGAACACCGACAAGCCCAAGGCCACGGTGAAGAACGAGTCGACCGGCGAGGTCGGCCCGTACGAGCTCAAGCAGGCCATGGCCCTCTCGGTCAACACCTACTTCGTGCAGATGGAGCAGCAGGTCGGCCTCTGCGCGATGAAGCAGATGGCCAACAAGCTGGGCATCACCCAGTCCGCCAAGGGCGACGCCTTCCAGGAGGTCCCCTCGATGGTCCTCGGCACCCTGGAGCTCAGCCCGCTGACCATGTCGAACGTCTACGCGACCTTCGCGGCCCGCGGCAAGTACTGCACCCCGGTCGCGATCAACAAGATCAGCACGGTCGACGGCAAGGAGGTCAAGGTCCCGCAGACCACCTGCAGCCAGGCCTTCTCCGAGCAGACCGCGGACGCCCTCAACACCGTCCTGCTCAACGTGACCGAGAAGGGCACCGCGGCCGCGCTCAAGCTCGACGACGGCCGGCAGATCGCCGGTAAGACCGGTACCACCGACGAGAAGAAGGCCGCCTGGTTCAGCGGCTACACCCCGTCGCTGGCCACCTCCGTCTGGCTCGGCGGCCCGGCCGGCGGCGTCAAGATGAAGAACATCAACATCGGCGGCAAGCACTTCGACGAGGTGTTCGGCGCCGACGGCCCCGGTCCGATCTGGCAGCTGGCGATGAACCAGGCCCTCAAGGGCTCGTCGCCGGAGCAGATCCAGACCATCAACATCCCGGACCCGGCGCCCAAGACCGACCCCAACGCCAACCAGAGCGGCGGGGCCACGCCGCCGGCCGACCCCAACGCCCAGCAGCAGCCCGGCGGCAACCCGCCGCCCCAGGGCGGGAACCCCGCGGGGAGCCCCGGTGGCAACCCGGGCGGGAACCCGGGTGGGAACCCCGGCGGCGGCAACCCGGGCGGCGGCAGCAACAACGCCGGCGGGATGATCGGCGGCGGGTTCACCTTCCCGCCGGGCGTCATCGGCGGGAACAACGGCGGCAACGGTGGCAACGGCAACGGCGGCAAGCACGGCGGCAACAACGGCTGACCGGCCCCCGGCCCGGGCACGACACGACGAAGGGGCGCCCTCCGAGATCACAAACGGAGGGCGCCCCTTCGGGCTTGGCCGACGGTGCCATCCGGGCCCTGGCCACCGGCGCCCTTCTGGCCTTCGGGTCTGGCGGCGGGGCTCAGCCCGTCAGCGCCGCCTTCACCGCGGCGGCCACCCGGCCGCCCTCCGCCAGGCCGTCCACCTTCGGCTTCACCAGCTTCATCACAGCGCCCATCGCCTGCGGACCGGCCGCCCCGCTCTCGGCGACGGCGGCCGCCACGATCGCGGTCAGCTCCTCGTCGGAGAGCTGCTTGGGCAGGTACCCCGCCAGCACCTCGCCCTCCAAACGCTCCCGGGCCGCCTGCTCCACCCGGCCCGCGGTGTCGAACGCCTCCGCCGCCTCCCGGCGCTTCTTCGCCTCGCGGCCGATCACCTTCAGCACCTCGTCATCGGACAGCTCGCGCTTCGCCTTACCCGCCACCTCCTCGCTGGTGACGGCGGCCAGCGTGAGCCGGATGGTGGACGAGCGCAGCTCGTCCCGGTCCCTGATCGCGGCCGTGAGGTCCTCGTGCAGCTTCGCCTTGAGCGTCGTCATGGCCCCGAGTCTCCCACCTGCGGCGTTCGGTCGCTTGCCATTAACCGGCCCGTCGGCAGACACCGGGGCCACCGGCACGCAGCGGACCCGCCGGCACGTGGCCGACCCGCCGGTGGCCCCGCATCCGCGCACGGCCACCGGACGTTCACCGGCTGATCCACCGTCTGAGAGCATGGAGCGATGCGACCGCTGTACTCCGTTCCCCTCGGCTTCGCCGCCGCCGGCGCCGCCTGCCTCGCCTACTCCGTCGGGTACGAGGTCCGTTCCTTCCGGCTCCGCCGGGTCGAGGTCCCCGTCCTGCCCCACGGCGCCCGGCCCATCCGGGTACTGCAGGTCTCCGACATCCACATGGTGAGCGGGCAGGGCAAGAAGCAGCGCTGGCTGCAGAGCCTCGCCGGCCTGCGCCCCGACCTCGTCGTCAACACCGGCGACAACCTCTCCGACCCCCTCGGCGTCCCCGCCGCCCTGGACGCGCTCGGGCCCCTCATGGACTTCCCCGGCGTCTACGTCTTCGGCTCCAACGACTACTACGGCCCGGCCCGCAAGAACCCGGCCCGCTACCTCCAGGCGATGCGCAGCGGCGCCCACGGCCTCAACAACGCCGACGGCACCGGCCGCCGCGGCATCACCGACGCCGTCCACAACCCGTGGGAGAAGCTCCGCGACGGCTTCGACGCGGCCGGCTGGCTCGACCTCACCAACACCCGCGGCCGGCTCACCATCGACGGCCTCGACCTCGAATTCACCGGCCTCGACGACCCGCACATCCGCCGCGACCGCTACAGCGAGGTCGCTGGCGGCCCCTCCCCCGACGCCGACCTCTCCCTCGCCGTCGTCCACGCCCCCTACCTGCGTGTCCTCGACGCCTTCACCGCCGACCGCTACCCGCTGATCCTGGCCGGCCACACCCACGGCGGCCAGCTCTGCATCCCCTTCTACGGCGCCCTGGTCACCAACTGCGACCTCGACGCCCGACGGGTCAAGGGCCTCTCCACCCACCAGGCCGGCGGCCGCCGCTCCTACCTCCACGTCTCCGCCGGCTGCGGCACCAACCGCTACACCCCCGTCCGCTTCGCCTGCCCCCCCGAGGCCACCCTCCTCACCCTCACCCCGGCCCCCCGCTGACCTGCACCGGACGCCCGCCAAGAACCGGATTTCGTGTCTCGGCGAGCGTCCGGTAGAGTTCTACTCGTTGCGAAGGAGACGGAGCAACAAACCGCAGGACCGGGGTGTGGCGCAGCTTGGTAGCGCGCTTCGTTCGGGACGAAGAGGCCGTGGGTTCAAATCCCGCCACCCCGACCCAGTAACACCAGCTCAGGGCCGGTGACCCTCAAGGGTTACCGGCCCTGACTGGTTATCACGGGGCTCTCGGGAGAATCCTGAGAGAAGATCTTGATTTTGGGATGTCTCCCGAACGTCCGCAGGGCTCATCGCCTGCGAGCAGCCAGCCGGTGACAACCACACGCGGTGGCAGCGCGGAGCAGGCACACACTGCCCGTCGCCGCGCCACGGCGCACAACTCCCCTTGTCAGTGCGCCGCGGTACGCTGCATGGTCGCCAGCAAACGGCCGTCAGAGCGGGCAATCGGGCCTACCAAGTCCCGACACCGTCGCCCCGTTACGACAACCAGGAGATCCAAGTGCAGCCCACCAAGATTGTGGACCTGTTCGCCGGCCCCGGTGGGCTCGACGTCGCGGCGGAGAAGCTCGGCATCCCCACCGTGGGTGTCGAATGGGACTCTGCCGCTTGCACCACCCGCCGTGCCGCAGGCCTGGAGACCGTCGAGGGCGACGTCCGTTTGTACGGGCCGTCCGACTTTCCCGAAGCCGATGTGCTGGCCGGAGGACCCCCGTGCCAGACCTTTACCGTCGCCGGCACGGGCGTCGGCCGCAAGGCGCTCGACGAGGTCCTGCGGTTCGTCGAACGGCTTGTCGCCCGCGAGGACCGCGAGGAGATCGAGAAGGACCTCTCCAAACTGGACGACGAACGCACAGGGCTCGTGTTGCAACCTCTCATGTGGGCTCTCGACGCCATCGACAAGCTCGACCGCCCCTACCGGGCGATCGTCCTTGAGCAGGTGCCCGCTGTACTTCCCGTTTGGGAGGCATACGCGAAGGCCCTGGTGGATGAGGGCTACCAGGTGGACTGCGGCATCCTGCACACCGAGGCGTTCGGCGTCCCGCAAACCCGCCGGCGGGCCGTCCTGGTTGCCCGGCACGGCAAGGATCCGGTGACCCTTCCATCTGCGACCCATCGCATCTACCGCAAGGGCGTTGCCCGAGAATCCGGGGACATGAACCTGCTGCCGTGGAGGGCGATGGCCGACGTCGTCAGCCGCCCGACCGCCTTCGAGGTCATCTCCAATTACGGAACCGGTGGCGATCCGAAGGCCCGTGGACGAAGGGGATCCGGAGAGCCCTCCGCCACGGTCACCGGCAAGATCTCGCGCAATCGCGTAGTCGGCCCGGACGGCTCCGAACTCGACCGCTTCTCCCCCTCCGAAGCGGGTCGACTCCAAACCTTCCCGACGAATTACCCGTGGTCCGGACGTGACGTCGGTCAGCAGATCGGCAACGCCGTGCCACCGCGGCTGGCCATGCACATCCTCAGTGCTGCGTTCGGATGGGCGACGCCGACCGAGGAGAAGTTTCAAAACTTGAGCACGTGGACCTCCACGAGTCAGCAGTCGACCGACGAGACTTGCCAGGACGCATGAGACTTCAGCCGCGATCGCGCCACCGTCACGGCTCAGACGCTATCGCCGACCAACCTCAGCCGGCTCGACGATGCGTCAGAAGACTCCCGCCCCGGCAGCCTGGCCCGGGACAGGCGAATGGAATGACCGCGCTGGTTCAGTGATCAGAAAGCCTGGCGTGAGCGATTCCATGGCTCATAGGGTGAAGGCGTGACTGACGAGCCACCCTTGTTCGAGATGACGACCAACCCACCGCCGCTCGCTGGCCAGAGCGCAGACCCAGGACTCGATGCCGTCGAGTCCTGGTTTCGGAGCCAAGAAGACCTTGATGCTCGATTCGGGCAGGTTTTCCGCAAGTCCATCGACGAAGTACTCGACGGTCAGCGGACAGCTCGTTTCGACCTCTACATCAAAGAGGGCAAAGGAAGAGTCGAGAAGACAGAGAAGACCTACCTCGGGACCAAGGTAGAGATCGTCACCCGCACAGAATTCGATCTCGGCTATGGAAGTCCGATGGACTACGTGATTTGCGGCCAGCATGTGGACGCAAAATTCACGATGGGAAAATCATGGACAATCCCGAAAGAGGCCGATGGTCATATCTGCCTCGTGATGCGAGCAGATGACCGAACCGGAAATTTCCAGGTCGGCCTTCTTCGCATCACCTCGGATGTCTTGAACAACGGATTGAATGGCGACCAGAAGCGCGGGACTTCTGCCGCCAGCCGAAGCGGAACTCGCTGGATCGTCGAGCACGGCGAGCTTCCCGAGAACTTCCTTCTCCGTCTGCGGGACAGATCGCCGGAGAAGGTTGAAGCAATATTCCACGCATCCGATGGCTACCGTGGAAGAGGAAATGGCGGACAGTTGCGAGTCAACGAGCTGTTCAGGCAGGTTCCAGGCCAGCTAGTCGACAGGACAACCGTCGTAACCGTGGCGACGCAACATGACAGCCCAAAACGCGTGCGCGATGCCCGGAAGCATCTTCGGAAGAGTGGCATAGTTATCCTCGGCTACAGTCAGCCCGACCCTGACATTGCCGCAGACCTGGAGCTACCGATCCCGGGCCAGGGAACCTGGGTCTCGGCCAAGCTCAGCATGGTTGACGACGGCAGCCCACGCAAGTCAACTTTGATCAACGGGATTCGCCATGCCCTTTGGTCAGAAGGTGACGAATCTATTGTGGCACCCGTCATCAAGCATGCGAAATCAGAGGCTTAGCTCCGAACACTCAAGGCATTTCGATCACCGGCCCTTTCCCGGCCGAAGCCTGATTGCACAGCTCGCAGGATTTTCAGTTCAGGGCCGATGCCAAGCCAGCGCATCGGCCCTGAACAATCCTCTGTCGAGTTTCCAGCATCCGCGCTGGCCGCAGATCTAGTGAGGATCCGCCAGCAACGCGTTCAGAGCGGCCACAGGAGAGCCGGGCGACATCCGCCAGCGAACTTCGAGTGACGCGCGCCACATCCGGGTCGGCCCTTCCATGAGGTCCCGGCGCATCTCCGGCGAGATGTGGGAGTAGCGGGCCTGGACGGAAGCCGTCCTCGTGCCCCATCCGCTCGTCCTTGAGCTTCGCGGGCGTCCGCAGCTCGTCCATCATCGTCTTGTGCGAATGCCGCAGCCCGTGTGGCGTGAGGCCGCGCACGATCGGCAACCAACATGTCTGGGCACGGGCGGCGGCTCCCCGGCCGTGGGCCGGGATGCCCGGCCACGGGTCCGGCAGCACCGGCACCGGGCGTGCCTCCTCCGGGGCTTTCGTCGGGTACCAGCCTGTGGCCGCCGGGTGGAACAGCCAGGTGGCGAACCCGTTCCTCCGCCAGTGCGCAGCGTTATCCCCGGACGCCTGCCACCGGACGTAGCCGAGGTCGGCCATGGCCTTCTCCACCCTCGCCCGCATGCCCTCGGCCACCGCCGCCGGGCGGTTCAGCACGTTCGACACGGTCCCTGTGGAGAAGCCAGCGGCCCGCGCGACGTCGGTCACCTTCGCGCCGGGTCACTGGGCCGCTCCGTTGGCGGCGCCGTGTCCGCTCAACAGGTACCGCAGGCCGTGGCACTCGCAGGGTGCCTCCTTCACCCGGGCCATCTGCCCGGAGAGCAGGGCGGACAGGAACCCCGGCGAGTCGATCGTGCGGTACGAGTCATCCTTGGGCGGGCAGCGATGGAACTCACCGGAGTCCAGCTCGTACAGCTGGTGCTCGACCCGGATGGCGGCCGGGCGGACGAACTCCGTTTCCAGGCCAACGATTTCGCCCCAGCGCATGCCTGTGTAGCCCTTTAACCACGACGGCAACGAACTCGTCGTCGCGGCCCGAGAGCAGAACGGCCCGCTCAGCAACCAGCAGGATGCCGAGAGCATCGGTCACGACCTTCTCGAGTCCGCGCTTGCGCCGGCCGCGGCGGCGGGTCGCTGGCTTGGAGTCCCGCAGTTCCTCGTCGACGGCGTCCGCAAGAATGAGGTGCAGGGTGCCGCACCACGTCCTGATGCTGCCGGCCGCGTAGCCGCGCTCGCGCTCCGTGCGCTCCCAGGCGTCGATGTCTCCTTTGGTGAGGACACCACCCTGTTCCACCACGCCGCCGGCCCGGACGACGCCTCACTCGGATCGCAGCACGTTCAGCAGGCCCAGATGTGGTTCGACAGTGTGTGGTCCACGATCGCCTACGAGCGCCAGCCATGACCGGCACCCCTCAGCAGCCAGCTGACTTGCTGCGGCCGGTGAAGCACGTGTTGCTCGACTTCGACGAAGGTGGGGGCAGCCCCCGCGAGTGGAGATCAGGGCCCTGCCGGAGGTGTTTCGGGAGGGCCCTTTGGTGTGGGTGGGGGTGTCATAGGGTGGTGGGGAGGTCGGTGCGGGAGGTGATGTGGAGTTTGGGGTACGCCTTGTAGAGGTGGTGGGCGATGGTGCGGGGGCTGAGGAAGAGTTGGGCGGCGATCTCGCGGTTGGTGAGGCCTTGGGCGGCCAGGCGGGTGATCTGGAGTTCCTGGGGGGTGAGGGGGGAGTCGGGGGTGCCGGTGGGGCTGCTGGTGGGGGCCGGGGTGCCGGTGGCGGTGAGTTCGGTGCGGGCGCGGGCGGCCCAGGGGTGGGCGGCGAGGCGTTCGAAGGTTTCGAGGGCGGCACGCAGGTGGGGGCGGGCGTCGGTGCGGCGGCGGGAGCGGCGCAGCCATTCGCCGTAGAGGAGGGCGGTGCGGGCCTGCTCGAAGGGGCGGTGGGTGCCTTCGTGGAGGTCGAGGGCGGCGCGGTAGGCCGGTTCGGCGAGTTCGTCGGGGCCGAGCAGGGCCTGGCAGCGGAGCCGGAGCGCTTCGGTCCAGGGGCGGTCGGCGGCGGCGCTCCAGCGGGCGAAGCGTTCGTAGGGTTCGGCGGAGCGTTCGGGGGTGCCGAACCGGACGGCGGCTTCGACCAGGTCGGGGACGGCCCGGGTGGCGCTGACGTGGTGCCGGTGGGGGCCGGTGGTGAGGGTGTGCAGCCGGTCGGCGGCGTCGCCGGCGCGGCCGTGGCCGAGGTCGAGCAGGGCCAGTGCCCAGTGGGCCCAGGGGCGGCCGGCGGCGGGGGCGGCGGTCTGCGGGCCGGTGGTGGCGAGGGATTCGGCGGTGAGCCGGGTGCAGCGGTCGGTGTCACCGTCGAGGGCGGCCAGGTAGGCGAGGAGCGCGGTGAGTTGGCTGGTCCACTGGTGCTGGCCGGTGTCGCGGGCGAGGGCGAGGGCTTCGGTGGCGGTGACTTCGGCGTCGCGGTGGCGGCCGTGGAAGAGTTCGGCCTCGGCGAGGAAGAACTGGAGGGTGGGCATCACGCCGATGGTGCCCTTGGCGCGGGCTTCGGCGACGAGTTCGCCGCCGAGTTCGGCGGTCTCGTCGTCGCGGCCGAGGATGAGGGTGGCGCCGCAAAGTTGGACGAGGTCGACGGGGGTTTCGGCGCCGGCCTTGCGGGCTGCCGCGGCGGTGTCGCGGGCGGCGGGGAGCTGCGGTGCGGGCCGGCCGAGGGCGGGCAGTACGGCGGCGGGCAGGTGGCGGGCGAGCGGGGTGAGCGGGTTGTCGTCGGCGAGCGGTAGCGCGGCCAGCCGGTCGAGGACGGCGATCACCGGTTCCTCGCCCGCGTACCAGGCGGTGTGGAAGGCCTGGAACAGCATCCGGGCGGCGTGCGGCGCCTCGATGGCGGTGCCGGCGGCGTCGAGCAGCAGCCGGTAGGCGGTCGGGTAGGAGCCGCGCCAGAAGTGCGCGGTGGCCCTGACCTGGTCGAGCAGGGCGTGTGCCAGGGGGTTGTCGGTGCGGGCCCCGGCCTCGTCGGCGAGTGTCTCGGCCTGCGCCAACTTCCCTTCTTCGGTGGCGGCTTCGGCGGCCAGGACGAGGCGGCGGGTGGCGGCGTCGCGGTCCGGGGTGAGCCGGGCGGCCCGCTCGTACGCGGCGGCGGCGCCGCCGTGGGCGCCGCGGGCCTCGGCGCGGACGGCGGTGCGTTCCAGCGCATCGGCGAGGGCGGCGTCGGGGGCGGTGGCGGCGTGGGCCTGGTGCCAGGTGCGGCGGTCGCCGTCCGGCAGCACTCCGGCGATGGCATGGTGGATCGTCAGTCGCTGGTGGTGCGGGGCGCGTTGCAGGATGGCGGTGCGCAGGAGCGGGTGGCGGAAGGCGATCCGGCGGTCGGGGGTGACGCTCGCCAGGCCCGATTCCTCGGCGGGGCCGAGGTGTTCGGCGGGGACGCCGAGGACGGCCGCGGCGGGCAGGACGACGTCGAGTTCGCCGGTCTCCTCGGCGGCGGCGACCAGCAGGAGGGTCTGGGTGGCCGGGGGCAGGCCGGTGACCTGGCCGTGGAAGGCGATCAGCAGCCGGCTGGTGAGCGGCAGGCCGCCGGGCGCGGGTGCCGGCGAGCCGGGGATGTTCGCCTGCGCCCCGGTGGCGATGGGGAGTTCGGCGAGGGCGAGCGGGTTGCCGGCCGCCTCGACGAGCAGCCGCTCGCGGACGGCGGCGGGCAGGTCGGGGCCGGCCCGGTGGTCCAGGAGCCGGGCGGCGTCGGGCTCGGGCAGGCCGGTCAGTCGGAGCTCGGGGAACCCCGTGGTCGGGAGTTCCGGTGCGGCGCCGCCGGTGCGGGCGGCGAGCAGCAGGGCGACTCCTTCGGCCTGGAGCCGGCGGGCGGCCAGCAGCAGGGCGTCGAGGGAGGCGTCGTCCAGCCACTGTGCGTCGTCGACGACGCACAACAGGGGCTGTTCGGTGGCGAGTTCGGCGAGCAGTCCGAGGGTGGCGAGCCCGACCAGCAGCCGGTCGGCCGGGGCGCGTTCCTCGGCGAGCCCGAACGCCGCCTCCAGGGCGCGCCGTTGCGGCCCGGGCAGGGCGTGCAGCCGGTCGAGGCCGGGTGCGAGCAGCAGGCTCAGCCCGGCGAAGGGCAGTTCCGCCTCGTACTCGACGCCTGCCGCCCGGATCACCCGGAACGCCTCGCCCGCCCGCCCGACGGCGTGGTCCAGCAGCGCGGTCTTGCCGATCCCGGGCTCGCCCCGGAGCAGCAGCACCCCGCTGCGGCCTTCCCGTGCCGCGTCCAACAGTCCCGCCACGACGGACTGTTCGTGTTCCCTCCCGTACAGCATGCCCCCGACCCTACCGAGGCCCTCCCGGCCGCAGGTACGGACGGGCCCGCCGAGCACACCTACGTACCCCCCGCCGGACGCTACGTACCCCCATGCCGATACGTGACTGATTCGCCCGCGCCGGCCCGTCCCTACCTTGGTGAGCAGCGGGAACGAGCCGCTCAACCACCCACCGGGACACGGGAGAAGACCATGACCGAGATCACCGCCACCGCCCTCCAGCAGCTCGCCGAGCGCTACCTCGCGGTCTGGAACGAGACCGACCCGGCCGCCCGCCGCAAGCTGATCGACGAGGTGTGGGCCGTGGACGGCCGGTACACCGACCCGCTGGCCGCCGTCGCCGGCCGGGACGCGATCGACGCGCTGATCGGCGCGGCCCAGGCCCAGTTCCCCGGGCTGGAGTTCACCCTCGGACCGGTGGACGCGCACCACGACATCGCCCGGTTCACCTGGAACCTCGGGCCGGCCGGCGCCGAGCCGGTGGTGATCGGCTTCGACGTCCTGGTGGCCTCGCCGGACGGGCGGATCGGCTCGGTGTACGGCTTCCTGGACCGCGTCCCGGGCGCCTGACGGCAGGCCGGACGGGTCGGGGGGCGACCCCACCGCCCCCGACCCACTCCCCCCAACCCCACTGAGGAGAAGCCGAGATGAGCTCCGTCCTGACCGCCCGCCCATCGACCGCGACCGCGACCGGCAATGCAACCGACAATGCGCCCGGCGCCGCGAGCAACACTGCGAGCACCACCGCGAGCACCACCGCGCCCGAGGTCGAGGCGGCGGCCGGCGCCCCGCGCGGCCTGCTGGCGGTCGTCCTGACCGCCACCTTCATGACCGCCCTCGACTTCTTCGTCGTCAACGTCGCCGTCCCGTCCGTCCAGGCCGACCTGGGCGCCGGACCGGCCGCCGTCCAGTGGGTGATCGCCGGATTCAGCCTGGCCCTCGCCGCCGGCCTGGTCACCGCCGGCCGGCTCGGCGACCGGTACGGCCGGCGCCGGGTGTTCGGGCTCGGCCTGGCCCTGTTCACCCTCGCCTCCGCGGGCTGCGGCCTCGCCCCCACCGCCGCCGCGCTGGTCGGCGCCCGGGTGGTGCAGGGCCTGGCGGCGGCGCTGATGGGCCCGCAGGTGCTGGCGATCCTGCGGACGGCGTTCAGCGGCGCGGCGCAGGCGCGGGCCTTCGCCCGGTACGGGCTGACCATGGGCGTCGGCGCGGTGTTCGGCCAGTTGATCGGCGGGCTGCTGATCCGGGCGGACCTCTTCGGCCTCGGCTGGCGCAGTTGCTTCCTGATCAACCTGCCGATCGGTCTGGCCGCCCTGGCCCTGGTCCGCCGCTGCCTGCCGGAGTCGCGCGCCCCGCAACGGCCGGGCCTGGACCCGGTGGGCGTGCTGCTGGTCACCACCGCGCTGACCGCCCTGGTGCTGCCGCTGATCCAGGGCCCCGCACAGGGCTGGCCGCTGTGGACCTGGCTCTGCCTGGGCGGCGCGGTCGCCCTGCTGGCCGGCTTCGTGGTGCATCAGCACCGCACCCGGACCCGCGCCACCGCCACCGCCACCGCCACCGCCACCGGCTCCGGCTCCGGCAGCGACTCCGCCCCCGGCTCCGCCGCCCCGCTGGTCGACACCCGGCTGTTCCGGACCAGGGCCTTCGGCGCCGGTCTGCTCGCCCAGCTCGCCTTCTGGCTCGGCCAGGCGTCCTTCTTCCTGGTGCTCGCCCTGTACCTCCAGCTGGGCCGCGGTCTGGACGCGCTCGGCGCCGGGCTGGTGTTCACGGCGATCGGCCTCGGCTACCTGCTCACCTCCAACGCCACCCACCGCGTCGCCGCCCGGCTCGGCGGGGCCCGGACGATCGGCGTCGGCGGGCTGCTGATGGCCGTCGGGCTGGGCCTGCTCGCCCTCGCGGTGTACGGCGCGCCGGGCGGGAGCGTGTGGTGGCTGACGCCGGGGCTGTTCGTGGACGGCCTGGGGATGGGCCTGGTGATCGCCCCGGTGACCTCCGTGGTGCTGGCCGGGGTCGAGCCCCAGCTGGTCGGCTCGGCCGCCGGGGTGCTGGCCACCGTGCAGCAGGTCGGCGGGGCGCTGGGCATCGCGCTGATCGGCCTGCTCTACTACGGCGGAGGCGACCCGGCGGCCGCGTTCGGCCGCAGCGTGACGGCGCTGGCGGTGCTGGAGCTGGTGCTGGTGGGCCTGGTCCGGCTGCTGCCGCGGAAGGGCTAGCGGGACCGAGCGGGCGCGCGGGAGCAGGCGGGCTCACAGAAGCGGACGGGCTCCCGGGAACTGGCGGGAGGGACGGGGCGAGTGGGGGGGGGGGGGGGGGGTCGGCGTGTTGGGTGCGCAGGCGTAGCTGGGCGTCGCGGATGCGGGTATTGAGGGGGCCGCGGGGGGCGCCGAGGGCTTCGGCGGCCTGGGCTTGGG
>NZ_JBHWIO010000010.1:7246-20412 GCF_042732075.1 Kitasatospora sp. NPDC059812 | reverse complement strand
GCGTGGGGGTGGGGGGGGGGGGGGGGCGGGGGGGGGGGGGGGGGGGGCGGGGGCGGGGGGCGGGCCCCCCCCCCCCCCGCCCCCGTTCCGTCCCCCGCCCGTTCCGTTCTGTCCCCCCGATCGGGTTGGATGGTCGGATGAGCGAGGAGAAGAGCGCCGTACCGGCGTGGGAGCAGCGGTTCAGGGCAGCACGGGTGTCACTCCCCGACTGGGCCGAGGACGCCCCCGACCGGGCGCTGTACGTGTCCAACGCGACCGGCACCTACGAGGTCTACGCCTGGGACCGGGTCACCGGCACCCACCGGCAGGTCACCGACCGGCCGAACGGCACCACCGATGCCGAGCTGTCCCCCGACGGCTCCTGGGTGTGGTGGTTCGACGACCACGACGGCGACGAGTTCGGCGTCTGGCGCCGCCAGCCCTTCGCCGGCGGGCCCGCGGACCGCAGCGCCGGCACCCCCGACGAGGAGGCCGTGCCCGGCCTCGCCCCCTCCTACTCGGCCGGCCTGGCGCTCGGCCGCGACGGCACGGTGGTCGTCGGACGTTCCACCGACGAGGACGGCACCACCCTGCACCTGCGCCGCCCCGGCGCGGCCGAGGCCGTCGAGATCTACCGGCACGCGGAGTACGGCGGCGTCGGCGACCTCAGCTACGACGGCACGCTGCTCGCCATCGACCACACCGAGCACGGCGACGCGATGCACTCCGCGATCCGGATCGTCCGCCTCTCCGACGGCGCGAGCGGCACGAGCGGCACGACGAGCAAGCCCGTAGCGCCCGTAGAGCCCGCCGAAACCGTCGAAACCGTCGCCGAACTCGACGAGGTGACCGGCCGGGACGAGCCGCGCGGCGTCGCCTGCCTCGGCTTCGCCCCGGTCGACGGCGACACCCGGCTGCTGGTGGCCCACCAGCGCACCGGCCGCTGGGAGCCGATGATCTGGGACGTCGTCACCGGCGCCGAGACCGCGCTGCCGCTGCGCGACGAGCAGGGGCGCGAGCTGCCCGGCGACGTCTCCGCGCAGTGGTGCCCCGGCGCCGAGGCGCTGCTCGTCGAGCACGAGTACGAGGCGCGCAGCGAACTGTTCTCGTACACGCTCGCCGACGGTCGACTGACCCGGCTGGACACCCCGCGCGGCACCGTCGGCGGCGCCACCGCCCGTCCGGACGGCACCATCGAGTACCTGTGGTCCTCCGCCGCCGAGCCCTCCGCCGTCCGCTCCACCGCCGGGACGGTCGTGCTGCGGGCGCCCGGCGCGGTGCCGCCCGGCTCCGTCCCGGTCGAGGACGTCTGGGTGGACGGGCCCGGCGGGCGGGTGCACGCCCTGGTGCAGCGTCCGACCGGGGCGGGCGAGGGCCCCTTCCCGACCGTGTTCGAGATCCACGGCGGCCCCACCCACCACGACAGCGACTCCTTCGCCGCCGGCCCGGCCGCCTGGCTGGACCACGGCTTCGCGGTGGTCCGGGTCAACTACCGCGGCTCCACCGGCTACGGCCAGGCCTGGACCGACGCCCTGCACGAGCGGGTCGGCCTGATCGAGCTGGAGGACATCGCGGCCGTCCGGGAGTGGGCGGTCGCCGGCGGCCTCGCCGACCCGCGCCGGCTGGTGCTCACCGGCGGCAGCTGGGGCGGCTACCTGACCCTGCTGGGCATCGGCGTCCAGCCGGACAACTGGACGCTGGGCGTCGCCGCCGTACCCGTCGCGGACTACCACACCGCGTACGCCGACGAGATGGAGGCGCTCAAGTCGCTGGACCGCACCCTCTTCGGCGGCACCCCGGAGGAGGTCCCGGAGCGCTTCACCGCCTCCTCGCCGCTCAGCTACGTCGAGCAGGTGCGGGTGCCGGTCTACATCAGCGCCGGGGTCAACGACCCGCGCTGCCCGATCCGGCAGATCGAGAACTACGTCGAGCGGCTGGAGCAGTCGGGCAAGCCGCACGAGGTCTACCGGTACGACGCCGGGCACGGGTCGCTGGTGGTGGAGGAGCGGATCAAGCAGCTGCGGCTGGAGATCGACTTCGTCCGACGGCACCTCGCCGCGGCGTCGGAGGCCGGGACCGGAACCGAGGCCGGAACCGGGACCGGGGCTGACGACAGGGCCGGCGACGGGGAGACGGTGTGAGGCGTCTGCTGACGCTCGCGGGAGTGGCGGTGGCCGGGGCCCTGGTGCTCACCGGCTGCTCGGGCGGGCACGGCGCCGAGGCCGCCTGCCCGCCCCCGGCCGGCCCCGCGGTGCCCAGCCCCACGCCGACCACGGCCGCACCGACCCCAGCAGCCGCACCAACCGCACCGGCCGCCACCGCGACGCGCGCGAGCGCGGCGGGGCCGAACGCGGCTGGGCCGGGGGCCGCCGTCGCCCAAGCGGCGTACGCGCCTGCGGCGGGCGAGGACGCGGTCCAGCTCGCCAAGGGATCCAGCGGGTCGAAGGGCTCGTCCGGCTCGAAGGGCTCCGGCTCCAAGGGGACGAAGACCGGGCGCACCGTGCACCACCACATCGACCATTACGACTCGAACGACGACGTGAGCGGCGGCCACGGCCGGTGCCACGACGAGCCGGCGTTCACCGGGTCGCCGACGCCGGTGCCGTCCTCCCCGACGGCACCCGGGAAGCCGGCGACCGCACCGGTCGCCCCGGCCCTGCCGTCCGCCCCGTCCGCTCCCGGCAAGCCAACCCGCTGAGGCGGGCCGGCCGAGCGGGGGCGGGCCGAGCAGGCGCGCCGAACCGCGGAGGTCAGTCCAGGACCGGGTCCAGTCCGAGGGCCCGGTCCTGCTCCGCCTCGCCCTCACGGCGCACCAGGCGGAACCACATGAAGATGACGAAGCCCCCGAAGACGAACCACTCCAGGGTGTAGCCGAGGTTCTGGAACGCCCGCAGGGTGAGCCCGTCGCCGCCCTGCGGCTGGACCGTCGGCACCGGGGTCAGCCCGGCCGACACCGCGTCGGCGGCCACCCAGCCGTCGTACCAGCCGTCGTACGCGAGCGCGTTGAGCAGCGCCGCCCGGTTGACCGTGCCGAGCTGACCGGCCGGCAGACCGCCCGCCACGGCGCCGTTGCTGCCACTGGACTCACCGGCCTGCAACCGCCCGGTGACGGTCACCTGGCCGGGAGGCGGCGGCGCGGCCACGGACGCGCCCTCGGCGGGCGCGCCGGGCGCCCAGCCGCGGACCACGGCGGCGAACCGGCCGTCGGCGGTGCGCAGCGGGGTGAGCACGTAGTAGCCCTGCTTGCCGTCGACCACCCGGTTCGGGACGAGGAGCTGGTGCTCCGCGTCGTAGCTGCCGGTCACGGTGACGGGCTTGCCGACGGTCTCGGTGGTCACCTGCGGGGTGGCCTGGTTGAGCAGGTCGTCGATCGGCCGCACATCACTCGAAGCGGTGACGGTCTGCTTGGTCTCCTGGTGCGACGAGAACCGGTCCTCGAACCGGCCGAGCTGCCAGGAGCCCAGCCAGACGCACACCGCCACGGCCGCGACGGCCAGCGCGGTGCCGCCGAGCCAGCGCGGAGTCAGGAGGAACCGGTACACACCCCCACGGTAACCACTCCTCACACCCGTCCCGGCCGCAGGGGTCCGCCATAGGGGTCCGCCATCGGCCCCGACGGCCCGGCTGGTCGCCCGTCCGACCCCGACCGCCCGACCCCGACCGCCCGACCCCGACCGCCCGCCGACAGCCCGCCCCGACCACCGCCGGAGCGCGAAGCCCGTCAGCCCGCCGGGGGCGTGTCCGACGGCTGCGGCGCCGGTGCGCCCACCGCCTGGACGCCACCGCGGTAGAGGGTGCCGCCGCAGGCCACGGCGAAGGTGGCGGTGGCAACGGCAGGGCTGCCGGGGGCGGGAGTGTGGGCGATGGTCGCGGTGGCCGGCGCGGTGGTGGGGCTGCCGGTCGGGGTGGGGGTGGAGCTGGGGGCGTTGGTGGGCCCGGCGCTGGGGGACGAGCTGGCCTGGGGGTTGGTGCTGGGGGCCGCCGAGGCGTCCGAGGCCGCCGGGGCGGCACCGGTGGCGGCGGCGGGGGCCTGGGAGGCGCCGACGGCCGGGTTGGCGCCGCCCTGGCTGGTGGGCCCGGTGCTGGCGGTGCTGGCGCCGGGGGTGGGGCAGGTCCGGTCGGGGACCCAGGCGAACGGCACCCGGTAGCCGGCCTGCGGGGCGAGGACGGGGGGCTCCGCGTCCATCGCGGGCAGGTCGCCGGCCGGGTCGCCGGCGGCGTGGTCGGCGGTGCGCACGCGGCTGCGGTCGGTGCCGCTCACCGCCGTGACGGCGACGGCGCCGGGGCCGCCGAGCCGGCAGCTGCGGCCGGAGACGTTGTACACGGTGAACGAGCCGTGGATCCGGCCGTCGGCGGCGGCCGGGCCGACCTGTGCGCCGCCCTGGCCGAGGTCGGCCCGGGTGCAGAGCGGGGTGATCGGGCTGTCGCCGGTGCTGGCGGCGGGGGCGGGCGGGGCGGTGGTGCCGTCGGCGCGGGTGGTGCTGGCGCCGGGGCTGGGTGAGGCGGTGGGGGTGCCGGAGGGCGACGCGGTGTCGCCGGTGCCGCTGGGGCCGGGCCGCGAAGGTGTGCCGGTGCCGGGGGCGCTGCCGGTCCTGGTGCCGGTCGGGGCGGCGGCGGCCGGGCTGCTGGCGGCGGCCGAGCCGGGGCCGCCGGACAGTCCGAGGTGCTCCCCGTCGTGCAGGGCGGGCAGGGCGACGGCGACGGCGACGGCGAGGGCGGCGGCGCCGGTCCAGGCTCCGCGCCGGGCGGCCCGGCGGCGGGGTACGGCGTACCGGATCCGCGGCAGGCCGCCGGGTTCGGGCTGGATGCCGGCGACGGCGCCGCGCATCAGGTCGCGGACGCTGCGTTCCTCGGCGGAGAGCCCGTCGCCCTCACCGCCCGAGGGTCGCCGCCCGGCGCCGTCAGCCATGTCCGGCCTCCATCTGGGTGCGCAGGGCGGCGAGTCCGCGCGAGCCGTAGGCCTTCACCGATCCGAGCGAGATGCCGAGGGTCTCGGCGACCTGCGCCTCCGTCATGTCCACGAAGTAACGCAGCACCAGAACCTCCCGCTGACGGCGTTGCAGATTACGCAGCGCGGCCTTCAACTGGTCGCGCTCCAGCGCATCGTAAGCGCCTTCTTCTGCACTGGCCATGTCAGGCATGGGCTTGGGCAGCAGGCGCAGGCCGAGGATCCGTCGGCGCAGGGTCGAGCGGGACAGGTTGACGACGGTCTGCCGCAGGTAGGCCAGGGTCTTCTCGGGCTCGCGGACCCGGCGCCGGGCGGCGTGCACCCGGATGAACGCCTCCTGGACGACGTCCTCGCAGGTCGAGAGGTCGTCCAGGAGCAGCGCGGCGAGCCGCAGCAGGGAGCCGTAGTGGGCCTGGTAGGTCTCGGTGAGCAGGTCCTCGCTGGTACCCGCGTCGGTACCGGCACCGGAGCCCGCCGCACCGGGTGCGACCGCGGTCATCTGGTCGTCTTCCGGCCTACTCGCCGGCCACGGGGCGCGCGAGGGGAAGGCCACCACGGATCTCGCCGGGATGCCCGCCCCTGCTCCCACCATCACGTTCGCCACGCCCGTTGGACACTCGATCCCCTGTCATGGTTGCCCAGCCCGGGGGCCATTCTTCCGCATCGGCGGAAGAGGCCTCCAGGGGATTCCATCGGGATTCCGGACAGATTGTGTCGAGGAGCGGACACGCCCTCCCCGGATCGGGGGCCGGACGGGCCCGGGAGCGGGCGGCTCCAGGCCTTCCAGGGTCTCTCCCGGGCCTCTTCCCGGGCCTCCCCCTGTGCTTCCTCCTACGCCTCTTCCGGCGCGCCTTCCTGTGTCACCGTCAGCTCACCGGCCACCAGTTCCGCGATCTGCAGCAGGTTGAGCGCCGCGCCCTTGCGCAGGTTGTCGCCGCAGAGGAAGAGGTCGAGCGCGGCCGGCTCGTCGAGGGCCCGGCGCACCCGCCCGACCCAGACCGGGTCCGTCCCGACCACGTCGTTCGGCGTGGGGAACTCGCCGGCCGCCGGGTCGTCGTACAGCACGACCCCGGGGGCGTCGCGGAGGATCTGCTGCGCGTGCTCCTGGGTGACCTCGCGTTCGAAGAGCGCGTGCACGGCCAGCGCGTGGGTGCGGACGACCGGGATGCGGACGCAGGTCGCGGAGACCTTGAGGGCGGGCAGGCCGAGGATCTTGCGGGCCTCGGCGCGGATGCCGACCTCCTCGGAGGACCAGCCGCCGTCCACCAGGGAGCCGGTCCAGGGCACCGCGTTGAGCGCGAGCGGGGCGGCGAACGGCCCGTGGTCGGCGATCACCGCGCGCAGGTCGCCGGCCTGTCGGCCGACCTCGGTGCCGGCCACCAGGGCGGTCTGCTCGCGCAGCGCCGCCTCGCCGATCCGGCCTTCGCCGGAGGCGGCCTGGTAGGAGGCGACGACGAGTTGGGCGAGCCCGTACTCGGCGTGCAGGGCGCCGAGGGCCGCGATCATCGCGAGGGTGGTGCTGGCGGGGCTGGCGACGATGCCGCGGGCGCGCAGCCGCAGCGCGGCCGCGTTGACCTCGGGGACGACCAGCGGCACGTCCTCGGCGGTACGGAAGGCGGCGGAGTCGTCGACCACCACGACGCCCTTGGCGGCCGCGATCGGCGCCCACTGGGCGGAGACCTCGTCGGGGACGGCGAACACGGCGACGTCGATCCCCTCGAAGGCCTCCTCGGCCAGCGGGACGACCTCGACCGGCACCCCGCGCACGACCGGCTTGCGGCCGGCCGAACGCGGGGAGGCGACGAGTCGGATCTCGCCCCAGACGTCCTGGCGCAGGGAGAGCAGGCCGAGCAGCACCTCGCCGACCGCGCCGGTGGCGCCGACGACGGCGAGGTTCGGCCGCCGGGTCATCGCCCGGTGCCTCCGTAGACGACGGCCTCGTCCGTCTCGCTGTCCAGTCCGAAGGCGCTGTGCACGGCGCGGACGGCCTCCGGCACGTCCTCGGCGCGGGTGACGACCGAGATGCGGATCTCCGAGGTGGAGATCAGCTCGATGTTGACGCCCGCGGCGGACAGCGCCTCGAAGAAGGCGGCGGTGACGCCCGGGTTGGAGCGCATGCCCGCGCCGACCAGGGAGATCTTGCCGATCGCGTCGTCGTAGCGCAGCGACTCGTAGCCGATGCCCTCCTTGACCCGGCCGAGCGCGTCGATGGCCTTCTGGCCCTCCGCCTTGGGCAGGGTGAAGGAGATGTCGGTCAGCCCGGTCGACGCGGCGGAGACGTTCTGCACCACCATGTCGATGTTGACCTCGGCATCCGCGATGGCGCGGAAGATCCGGGCCGCCTCGCCCGGCTTGTCGGGCACGCCGACGACCGTGACCTTGGCCTCGGACGTGTCGTGGGCGACTCCGGAGATGATGGCCTGCTCCATCTCGCCCCCTTCGGGCTTGTGCGGGTTCTCGTTGCTGACGATCGTCCCGGGAAGACCCGAGAAGGACGAGCGTACGTGAATCGGGATGTTGTAGCGCCGGGCGTACTCCACGCAGCGGTCGAGCAGCACCTTGGAGCCGGACGACGCCAGCTCCAGCATGTCCTCGTACGCGATCCAGTCGATCTTGCGGGCCTTCGCCACCACGCGCGGGTCGGCGGTGAACACGCCGTCCACGTCGGTGTAGATCTCGCAGACCTCGGCCTTGAGCGCGGCGGCGAGGGCGACGGCGGTGGTGTCCGAGCCGCCGCGGCCCAGCGTGGTGATGTCCTTGCTGGTCTGCGACACGCCCTGGAAGCCGGCCACGATCGCGATGTTGCCCTCATCCAGGGCGGTGCGGATGCGACCAGGCGTCACGTCGATGATGCGCGCCTTGTTGTGGACGGAGTCGGTGATGACGCCGGCCTGGCTGCCCGTGAAGGACTGCGCCTCGTGCCCCAGCGATTTGATCGCCATGGCCAGCAGCGCCATGGAGATGCGCTCTCCAGCGGTCAGCAGCATGTCGAACTCACGGCCGGCAGGAAGCGGTGACACCTGCTCCGCGAGTTCGATGAGCTCGTCCGTCGTGTCGCCCATTGCGGACACCACGACGACGACCTCATGGCCGGCCTTCTTGGCGTCAACGATTCGGCGGGCAACGCGCTTGATGCCTTCGGCATCCGCAACGGATGAGCCGCCGTACTTCTGCACGACAAGGCCCACGTGCGCTCCTCGACTTGTGTCGTCTTCCGGGGGCACCAGGCCCCCGCACCCCCGGGGAAAAGGGGCTGTGCGGTCGGCGCCAGTCTACCGAGCAGGGGTGCCACAACCGGCGCTTTCCATATGATGAGACGCCCGTTTCAGCAGGTGGTCGGCGAAACGGGCGGCACCACCGGCAGGTCTGCGGGCAATTCGCCACCGCCCCGAAGAATCGGCGGATCAACGGACGGCGATCCGTCGGGATTTCTTTTCCGCGCGGAATGCTGAGGCATTCGTCACAATCAGCCGATGACCGCCGGGGGCGCACCGAAAACCGGCGCGCGCCGGGGCGACGTTCAGGCGTGCCGGAATCGCACGGACGTGCCGGAAGGGCACGGGCACCGGAGAGCGGTGCTACCGCCCGAGGCCCAGCTCGGCCGCCATCAGGTCGCCGGCCTGCTGCTCCAGCTGCTCGTCGGTGAGCCCGTCGTCGTCGGTGTCGGCGCCGTCCGGCACCGCGCCGATCGGACTGTCCAGCCGGACGTGCGCGATCAGCGACTGCAGCGCCCGCAGCACCGCCGTGCAGGTCGTGCCCCAGTTGGAGAGGTACGAGAACTGCCACCACCACAGCGCCTCGCTGACCCGGCCCTCGCGGTAGTGGGTCAGCCCGTGCTGCAGCTCGCCGACCACGCCGGCCAGGTCGTCCGAGATCCGGAAGGCGTTCGGCTTCTCCGGCGGACCGTACGGGTCGAAGACCTCGTGGTAGACGTCGATCGGCGCGAGCAGCTCGGCCAGCCGCTCGCGCAGCTGCTCGCCGTCCGGCTCCGGCCCGGCGTCGGGCTCGAAGCGGTCCTCCGGGACGACGTCCTCGATGGCGCCCAGCCGGCCACCGGCCAGCAGCAGCTGCGAGACCTCCAGGAGCAGCAGCGAGACCGCGCTGCCCGGCTCGTCGCCCTTGGCGACCTCGGTGACGGCGAGCACGAAGCTCTCTACCGAGTCGGCGATCTGCACGGCGAAGTCGTCCGGCTCCGAACCGTGCGCATGGATGTGCGGGGGGTGGCTCTGCGGCTCCCCGTGCGGCTGTCCGGGGGCCGGCTGGTGGGCCTGCCCGTGGGACGGCTGGTGGGGCGTGTGGGGCTGCTGGTTGAGCGTCCGGTCAGACATCGAGCAGTCGTCTCCCTTCGAAGGCACGACCGAGGGTGACCTCGTCCGCGTACTCCAGATCCCCGCCGACGGGCAGGCCGCTCGCCAGCCGGGTCACCCTCAGGCCCATCGGCTTGCAGAGCCGGGCCAGATAGGTGGCGGTCGCCTCCCCCTCCAGGTTGGGGTCGGTGGCCAGGATCAGCTCGGTGACCGTGCCGTCCGCGAGGCGCGCCAGCAGCTCGCGGATCCGCAGGTCGTCCGGGCCGACGCCCTCGATGGGGCTGATCGCGCCGCCCAGCACGTGGTAGCGGCCGCGGAACTCGCGGGTGCGCTCGATGGCGACGACGTCCTTGGACTCCTCGACCACGCAGATGACGCCGAGATCGCGGCGCGGGTCCAGGCAGACCCGGCACTGCTCGGCCTCTGCGACGTTGCCGCAGACCGCGCAGAAGCGGACCTTGTCCTTGACCTCCAGCAGCGCGTGCGCGAGACGGCGCACGTCGGTCGGGTCGGACTGCAGGATGTGGAAGGCGATCCGCTGGGCGCTCTTGGGCCCGACGCCGGGCAGCCTGCCCAGTTCGTCGATCAGGTCCTGAACCACGCCCTCGTACAACGTCGCGCCTTCCCTCGGATGGTCGGTGGTGCTCCGGTGCCATCATCCAACGAATCGGGCGCCGGACACACCGCCCGACGCCCGACTCCCACATAAATCACATGGGTCCGTTGTCTGAACTTCAGAACTTCAGGACCTCAGACCTACCTGGTCGGAACCCCTGTCCAGAGGCTCCCCCAGGTCAGAACGGCAGACCGGGGATGCCCCCGCCCAGGCCCTGGGTCAGCGGGCCCATGCGCTCGGCCTGCATCTTCTGCGCCGACTGGTTGGCGTCCCGCACGGCCGCCAGGACCAGGTCGGCCAGGGTCTCGGTGTCCTCCGGGTCGACGGCCGCCGGGGCGATGGTCAGCGCCACCAGCTCACCCGCACCGGTCACCGTGGCCTCGACCAGGCCACCGCCCGCCGAACCGCTCACCTTCGTCTCCGCCAGCTCCTGCTGCGCCTGCGCGAGATCCTGCTGCATCTTCTGCGCCTGCTTCAGCAGCTGCTGCATGTTGGGCTGGCCACCACCGGGGAACACGGCTCACTCCTCGCCTCGTGCTTGCTGTCCTGCGTCGCCGTCCTGCCTGCGGTCACGTCCGCTTGCAGTCCCGCTCGCGTCGTCACGGCCGAGCCTACGTGCTGCCGGGGCGGGCCGTCGCTCAGTTGCCGCGGTGGTGGATCTCCTCCAGAACCGTCGCGCCCAGCTCCCGGATGATCAGCTCCTGACCGGAGAACGCCTCCTCGTTGAGGTCCGGGTCGTCCTCCTCCGGGACGTCGTCCTCCGGCGCCACCGCGCGCACCGGACGGGCCGGCGGCGCGGCCACCGGCGGCGGGGCCTGGACCGGCGCGGGCGCCGGGGCGGCCTGCACCTGCGGGGACGGCTGCGACCGGACCGGTGCGGGCACCGGAGCCGGAGCCAGCGGCGCGGCGGCCGCCGGACGGGCCGGGGCCCCCCAGCCGCCACCGCTCGGGGCGGCACCGCCCAGACCACCGCCGCCGACGGCCGTACCGCCGCCGAGGGAACCGCCCCCGGACGGGTCGACGATGCACTCGATCCGCCAGTCCACACCCAGCGCGTCCGTCAGCGCCTGGCGCAGCACGTCGTCGCTGTTGCTGCCGACGAAGCTGTCCCGGGCGCCCGCGTTGATGAAGGACACCTGGAGCACGCTGCCGTCGAACCCGGCCACCTGGCCGTTCTGGCTGAGCAGGATCCAGGTGAAGCGGCGGCGGTTCTTCACCGCCTCCAGAATCTGCGGCCACAGCTGCCGGACCTGCGCCGCGCCCTGCTGCGCGGCGGCCGAAGCCGGCCCGGCGGGCTGCCCGGCCGGGGCGGGCGCGGGCGCCGCGGGGGCAGGAACGGGGGCGGGGGCGGACATCGGGGCCGGGGTGGCCTCTACGGCCTCGGCGGCCTGGGCCGGCGGCTGCGGCGCGGGGGCCGCGGCCGGGGCCGCGCCCGCCGGCGGGAAGCTGCGCGGGATCGGCCAGGCACCCGGCGCGGGCCCGGCGGGCGCCGCGGGGGCTGCCGGTGCGATCGGTGCAGGGGCTGCCGCAGGGGCCGCCACGACCGGCGCGGCCTGCACCGGGGCGGTCTCCACTACCGGCACCGGCACCGCCACCGGCGCCGTCGCCGGAACGGGCGCGGCCATGGGCGACGCCACCGGCACCCCCACCGCCATCGGCGCGGCGAACCCGCCCGCCGCCGCCCGGCGCTCCAGCTTGTCCAGCCGCGCCTGCAACGACAGCTCGTCGCTGTAGGCACCCGGCAGCATCACCCGGGCGCAGATCAGCTCCAGCTGCAGCCTCGGCGCCGCGTTGCCGCGCATCTCGGTCAGCCCGGTGTTGACGATGTCCGCCGCCCGGCTCAGCTCCGCCGAGCCGAACGCGTCCGCCTGCGCCTGCATGATCGCGACCCGGTCCGCCGGGGCGTCGATCAGCCCCTTCTCCCCCGCCTCCGGCACGGTGGCCAGGATCACCAGGTCGCGCAGCCGCTCCAGCAGGTCGGCGACGAAGCGGCGCGGGTCGTGCCCGCCCTCGACCACCCGGTCGATCACCTGGAACACCGTCGCCCCGTCGTGCGCGCCGAAGGCGTCCACCACCTCGTCGAGCAGCGCCGAGTCGGTGTACCCGAGCAGCGAGGTCGCCATCTGGTACGTCACGCCGCCCTCGGCGGCGCCGGCCAGCAGCTGGTCCATGACCGACATCGAGTCACGCACCGACCCGGCCCCGGCCCGGACCACCAGCGGGAACACCGAGTCCTCGACCTGGATGCCCTCCCGGCCGCAGACCTCCACCAGGTAGTCGCGCAGCGTGCCCGGCGGGACCAGCCGGAACGGGTAGTGGTGCGTCCGGGACCGGATCGTCCCGATCACCTTCTCCGGCTCCGTGGTCGCGAAGATGAACTTGAGGTGCTCCGGAGGCTCCTCGACCACCTTGAGCAGCGCGTTGAACCCGGCCGAGGTCACCATGTGCGCCTCGTCCAGGATGAAGATCTTGTAGCGGCTGTGGACCGGCGCGAAGAACGCCCGCTCCCGCAGCTCGCGCGCGTCGTCCACACCACCGTGCGAGGCCGCGTCGATCTCGATCACGTCGATCGAGCCGGGCCCGCCGGTCGCGAGGTCGCGACAGGACTGGCACTCTCCGCAGGGCGTCGGCGTCGGCCCCTGCTCACAGTTCAGACAGCGGGCCAGGATGCGCGCACTCGTCGTCTTCCCGCAGCCGCGCGGCCCGCTGAACAGGTACGCGTGGTTGACCCTGTTGTTACGCAGGGCCTGCTGGAGCGGAGCGGTCACGTGCTCCTGCCCGATGACCTCCGCGAAGGTCTCGGGACGGTAGCGGCGGTACAGGGCTAGGGACACACCCCCGACGATATCGGGACGCACCGACAAACGCGTCGCCCCTCGCCTCACCACCGTCCCCCGGCGCCCCCGGCGACCGCCCGGGAACGCAAAGACCCCCCGTGCACCCGCCAGAGCCCTCTTACCCTTGCTGCCTTCCGGCCCTGGGGGGGTTCAGAGAGATAACGCCACACGAGGGGCTGACCCCCACACTACCGGATCCGAGCCCCCACGATCCACAGGCAACCCCACCCTCCCGCCTACGGGATTGCTGGTCGCGACCACCCCCGAACATGCACTAAGCTCTCCCACGGAGGATTCGCCTAGAGGCCTAGGGCGCACGCTTGGAAAGCGTGTTGGGGGCAACCCCTCACGAGTTCGAATCTCGTATCCTCCGCCGGCAGAAGGGGCCGCCCCCGGGGCCGGGCCGGGGCGCGGGGGGCGTGAGGGGTGGGGGGCCCGCCGGGGGTGCACACGCGGCCGCGCGGCGGCGGGGGGGGCGC
>NZ_JBHWIO010000010.1:0-7236 GCF_042732075.1 Kitasatospora sp. NPDC059812 | reverse complement strand
CCGCGCGTTCGGGCCCACTCGGGGTCGGGGTGGGGGGGGACCCGCCTCCCGAGTTCGAAATTGGTATCCTCCCGGGGCAGAGGCCCGGGACGGCCCCGCCGGTCGGGGCCTTCGTCGTTTTGCGGTGTGGGGACACCGCTGGGTGAACTCCGCGTGCTGGGCGGTTCGGCTGCGGCATAACTTTGAGTTATGAGACTTCACTCTTCGCGCACGAGGTTCTGGGGGCGGGTCGGCGTGGTCGCCGCCGCCGCGGTGGTGTTCGGCGCCACGGCGGTGGGTGGCGCCGTCGGCCGGGCGCCGTTCCTCGGGCCGCTGAACACCGTGTCACCGGTCGCCTCGACCGTGCCCGCGAACGGGGACCAGAACCCGTACGGCACGTTCGTGGTCCAGCACAGCGTGGGCAAGCTGCGCCGCGGCAACGTCCTCATCAGCAACTTCAACAACGGGCAGAACCTGCAGGGCACCGGGACCACCCTGGTCCAGGTCAGCCCGGACGGCACCGTCGGCGAGTTCGCCCGGATCGACCCGGCGAAGCTGCCCGGGCCCTGCCCCGGCGGGGTCGGGCTCTCGACCGCGCTGACCGTTCTGCCGGGCGGCTGGGTCGTGGTCGGCAGCACGCCCACCACCGACGGCACCTCCGCCACCGTCCAGGCCGGCTGCCTGCTGGTCCTGGACAGCAACGGGACGGTCCGCGAGACGATCGTCGGCGACGGCATCAACGGCCCGTGGGACATGACGGCCGCCAGCTTCGACGACCGCGACGAACTGTTCGTGACCAATGTGCTGAACGGCACGGTCGCGGGCGGCGGGGCCGAGGTCGACCAGGGCACCGTCCTGCGGATCACCCTGTGCCGGCAGGGCGACGCGCCGCCACAGCGGCTCGCGACCACCCGGATCGGCTCGGGCTTCGGCCAGCGGACCGACCAGGCCGCCCTGGTGATCGGCCCGACCGGCGTCGGGCTGGGCCACGACGACACGCTCTACGTGGCGGACACCCTCGCCAACCGGATCACCGCGATCCCCGACGCCGTCCACCGCACCACCGACGCGGGCACCGGCACCACCGTCAGCACCGGCGGCCACCTCAACGGGCCGCTCGGCCTGGCCGTCGCCCCGGGCGGCGACGTCCTCACGGTGAACTCCGGCGACGGCAACCTCGTCGAGACCACCCCCGCCGGCGACCAGGTCGCCGTCCGCACGCTCGACAGCAGTGGCACCCCGCCCGGCGCCGGCGCCCTGTTCGGGCTCGCGGTCGACCTCGACCACGACGCCGTGTACTTCGTCGACGACGCCGCCAACTTCCTGAACGTCCTCCACTGACCGCAACGGGCGGCGACAGCCGGAAGGCCCGGACCGCCTCACGCGGTCCGGGCCTTCGTCGGCTCCACGGCCCCGACTGGCCGGCCGGTACCGGAAGTGACTTCCACCCTCCCAAGCTGCGCCGCGAGAGGGACTAATCGACCCTTAGTCTCGGAATTAGTCCAGGTTAATACCTGGACGCCTGGACACATGGCGTGCAAGTATCTGTCCTGCCGCCAGACGGGCGACACGTCGGAGGGGAAGAAACATGACGCAGGACAGCCAGCAGTTCATCTCGGTGCCGGTGCCGGCTCAGTACGTCACGCAGGTGTACGCGTTCCTCGCGGAGCTCTCGGGGGCCGCTGCGGGGGCCGCGGTGGCGGCGGCGGCCGAAGGGGGGCCGCAGGAGGACGGCGAGTGGCCGTTCGTCGAGTGGACCGTGCAGGATCTGCGCCGGCTGACGGCCGATCCGCTGGACTCGGTACAGGCGGTGACCGGGGTGCTCGACATCCTGGCGAAGCAGCCCGGCGAGCGGGTGAGTTACACGTCCCTGGTCGAGCTGCTCGACGTGGACCGGAAGCGGCTGCGCGGCGTGCTGTCCGCGTTCACCCGGGTCGTGCACAAGCACTACGGCCGGCGGAACTGGCCGATGAGCTGGGTGGAGGCGCTCAGTGACGGGGCCGAGTTCAAGTCGGAGTTCTTCTACACGGTGAGCGAGACCACCGCCAACCGGTGGCGGGCGGTCCGCGCCCAGGGCTGACGGCGCGCAGCCGGTTCGAGGCGGGCAGCACGGGCGGCGCGGGCGGCCAAGGAGGGTTGGTTGCGGCCTGGCCGCCCGGCCGTGCGGGACGCCGCGGTCAGGCCGCGGTGTCCAGCCGCTGGCGCTGGTCCTCGTCGAGCACCAGGTCCAGGGCGGCCAGGCTCTCGTCCAGCTGGGCGACGGAGCTGGCGCCCACGACCGGGATCGTCGGCACCGGGTGGCCCAGCAGCCAGGCGAGCACCACCTGGTTGACGGTGGCCCCGGTCTCCTTCGCCACCTCGGCCAGGGCGGCCAACTGGGCCTGCACCACCGGCCACTGGTACTTCTCGGACAGTGGCCGGTCGGGCCGGCAGTACGCGCCGCCGAGCAGCGGGGAGTACGCCAGCAGCAGCAGCTCCGGCCGCTGTGCGACGTACGACAGCAGCTCCTCGTCGGCGTGCTTCTGGATGCCGAAGTCCGCGTCCGGCCGTGGCCGGAGGTAGCTGTGGCGCTGCTGGACGCACCGGTAGCCGGGCCAATCCCGCTGCTCGGCAAGCTCGTTGGCGGCAGCCAGGTCCGCGGCGCTGTGGTTCCTGCAGCCGAGCCGGCCGACCTTTCCATCGGCCACCAGCTCGGCGAAGGCCCCGAGGGTCTCCTCGACCGGGGTGGACGGGTCCGTCACGTGGGCGTAGTAGACGTCCACGCGGTCGGTGCCGAGCCGGCGCAGGCTGCCCTCGGCCGCGTTGCGCAGCGCAGCGGCTGACAGCCCCTCCATGTGTTCGGGGAAGGGGAGTTCGGGCACCGGGCGGGCTCCTGCCTTGGTGGCGAGGACCAGTTCGTCACGGTTGCGCCGGCGGGCGATCCAGCGGCCGAGCAGTTCCTCGCTCTCGTGCCCCGTCCCGCCGGGGGCCCAGAAGGCGTAGTTGTTCGAGGTGTCGACGAAGGTCCCGCCGGCCTCGGTGAACCGGTCCAGGATCGCCGTCGCGGTCTGCTCGTCCACGGTGGTGCCGAAGGTCATGGCGCCGAGGCACAGCGCGCTGGCCTTCGGTCCGTCAACTCCGAGGCTGCGGTACAGCATCAGTCATCCCTCCCAGGGGTCGGCAATGGTGGTGCGGGCCGCGATCGGGGCGTGGCGCGCCGCGATCCGGTCACCAGAATCATCACCCCGGCCGCGCCCGACTCGGCCAATGCGCAGACCAGCCGGGAGACCGTCCGATTCGTTCAAGACGGGGCGTCCGGGCGCCGCCTACCGTGACGGGCATGAACAGCACACCAGCACCGCAGTTCGCCGTCGTGGGCCTCGCCGTCTCGGACCTGGCCGCCTCGATCGCCTTCTACCGGCGGCTCGGACTCGCGTTCCCCGACGGGGCCGAGCAGGAGCCGCACGTCGAGGCCGTGCTGCCGGGCGGGCTGCGCCTGGCCCTCGACCCCGAGTCCACCATCCGCTCGTTCCATCCGGACTGGCGTCCGCCGGTGGGCGGCGGCCGGACGGCACTGGCGTTCCGGTGCGCCGACCCCGCCCAGGTGGACGCGGTCTACGAGGACCTGGTCGGCGCCGGGTACCACGGAGAGTTGAAGCCGTGGGACGCCTTCTGGGGCCAGCGGTACGCCGTGGTGCACGACCCGGACGGCAACGGCGTCGACCTGTTCGCGCCGCTGCCGGGCGCCGCGGACTGAGTCAACGGGGCAGCAGGGCGGTCGCCGGCATTCCCGCCAACTCCCGGACGTCGCGCGCCAGATGAGCCTGGTCGGCGTAGCCCGTCCGGGCCGCTGTCTCGGCGAGGGGCACGCCGGAGCGGGCCAGCGCGAGGGCGCGCTGCAAGCGGAGGATCCGGGCCAGGGTCTTGGGACCGTAGCCGAAGGCGGTCAGTGAGCGGCGGTGCAGTTGCCGCGCGCCGAGGCCGACCGCCTCGGCGGTCGCCGCGACCGAACGGCCGGCCGCCAGGGCATCGGCGACCGCCCGGACGAGCGGGTCCACCGGCCGCGCGTCGGCCGCCAGGCGCAGCGCCAACTCCTCCAGGGCCACGGCCGGGTCGGGCGCCGCGTCGATGCGCCCGGTGCGGCGGCGCACCTCGGCTCCGGGCCGGAGGTCGGCCAGGTCGACCCGCCGGTCGCGCAGTTCGTATGCGGGCACGCCCAGCAGGGCGGGGGCGGCGCCGGGCGGGAGGCGGACGCCCGCCCACGGGCCGCGCAGCCCCGGTCCGAGCTGGAAGGCACGGGTGTCCGGCCCGGCGACGAGGAGCCGGCCCTCGGTCCAGAGCAGGTCCATGCAGCCGTCGGGCAGGACGAGCCCGGCCGCGCCGCCGCCCGTGCTCCCGACGGCCCGGCGCCTCCACACGACCGCTCCCGGCAGCCTCGACGCCCGCTCCGCGTACTCGGGGGACATGAGGCCCAGGCTACGCGCCGCCACCGGGCGCCGCCGGGGGTCGGCGACACGCCGGCGGCACGCCCACGGCCCCGGCCGCGCGAGGCGGACGGGGCCGAGACGGACAGGAAAGGGCCGAACAGGACAGGGCCAGGCAGGGCAGGGCAGGCTCAGCCCACCCGCTGGACGACCTCCGCCTCCGCCACCTCCGCCGCGTCCTCGACCGGGCCCGCCGCCGGAGCGGTCTTCCGGCCGTCCCGCATCAGCACCAGGGTCAGCCCCGCGGCCGCCAGGACGGAGATCCCGCCCGCCGTGAAGGTGACGGAGGCCGCGGTGTTGAACGCGTCGCGCGCGGCGGCGGCCAGTCCGCCGTCCCCGGTGCTCGCGGCGAGGGCGAGCGCGTCCGTGATCGCGTGCTTCCCGGCGGCGGGCGTGTCGGTGGGCATCGAGCCGGTGAAGGTGCTGGACAGGACGGCGCCGAGGATGGCCACGCCCAGCGCGGAACCGGACTGCTGGATGGTGTCGTTGAGCGCGGAGCCGACGCCGGCGTGCTCGCCGGGGATCGCGCCCATCAGCGCGTTGGACGCGGCCGGCATCGCGAGGCCGGAGCCGGCGCCCAGCACCAGCATGGCCAGGGCGACCTTGGCGAAGCCGTCGCCGACCGAGAGCGTGGCCAGCAGCCCGAACCCGGCCGCGATGATCAGCATGCCGGCCGAGGTCGTCACCCGCGGGGCGACCTTCTTGCTGAGCACGGCGCCGATGGCGTTGAACACCAGCGAGGCGACGGCCAGCGGGAGGAACGCCAGGCCGGTGTCGGTGGCCGAGAACTTCAGCACGAACTGCAGGTACTGGGTGAGGACCAGCATCAGGCCGCCGGTGGCGAAGGTCAGCAGGACGAGCGAGAAGCTGGCCCCGGTGAACACCCGGTTGCGGAACAGCTTGAGCGGGACCATCGGCGAGTCGGTCCGGACCTGGCGGACGGCGAACCCGGTCAGCGCGAGCACCCCGACGACGAGCGTGCCGAGCGTGCCGGGGCTGGTGATGCCGTCCCGGGGCAGCACGGTGATCGACCAGACCAGCGCGGTCATCCCGGTCATCGAGAGCACCATGCCGGGCAGGTCGGGCCGGCGCCACGGCCCTCTGGACTCCGGCATCAGCACGACCGCCGCGATGACGGCGACCACTGCGACCGGCACGTTGAGCAGGAAGACCGCGCCCCACCAGAAGTGCGCGATCAGCGCACCGCCGAGCACCGGCCCGCCGATCATGCCGATCATGGCCACCGCGCTCCACGCGGCGATCGCCTTGGGCCGTTCCTCGTCGTCGAAGACGGTGATCAGGATGGAGAGCGTGCTCGGCATGACCAGGGCTCCGCCCACGCCCATCAGCACGCGTCCGGCGATGAGCTGGCCGGGGCTGTCGGCGACGGCCGCGACCAGGGAGGCGGCGCCGAACACCACCAGCCCGATGATCATCATCTTCCGCCGGCCGAACCGGTCGGAGAGGCTGCCCGAGGTGAGCAGCAGCCCGGCGAAGACCAGGATGTACGAGTCGATGATCCACTGGATGTCCTCGGCCCCGGCCCCGAGGTCCGCCGCGATCTGCGGGATGGACACCGTGAGCACCATGTTGTCGACCACCAGCACCAGGCTGCTGAGACAGAGCACGACCAGGATGAGCCAGCGGCGCGGATGTCGGTCCACCGCGGTCCCCCTTCGAAGTGAGCGCGCCGGCCGTAGCCGGACGGAAGTCGTCGCGGGTGCACCGCGGTCCGTCCCCACGGCCGCGGTGCACCTCGCTCCGCACACCGTGCGGACGCCACACACTGTACGTAGACCGCACAGTGTTCGCAAAGCCGTACGGTGTGCGGCGCGGCTTATGCTGAACGGAGCAGCCGAGCCGAGCACAGGCGGGCGAAGACCGAGAGGAGGGCCGGATGCCGGCCAGGTCGAAGGACGCGCCCGGGACACCGTGGAGCCGCCCCGAGCGCCCCCGGCGCGAGCAGCCGGCGCTCAGCCGGGCCCAGATCGTCGCGGAGGCACTCGCCATCCTGGACAGCGACGGCATCGAAGCCCTGAGCATGCGCAAGCTCGGCGCCCGCCTCAACGCCGGCGCCACCTCGATGTACACCCACGTCGCCAACAAGGACGAACTGCTCGCCCTGGCCGTCGACGAGGTGTTCGGCAAGATCTGGATCCCGGCGGTCACCGACACGAACCCGGCGGACTGGCGCGCCACCGTCGCCGAGTGCGCGGGCAGCGTGCGCCAGGTCATCCTGCGCCACCCGTGGATGGTGTCGGTGATCGGCGACCTGGGGCTCGTCTACTTCGGGCCGAACTGGATGCGCCTCTCCGAGGCCCTGCTCACCTTCCTGGAGGCAGCCGGCTTCACCCCGATGGAGGCCAGCGACGCGATGAGGGCCCTACTCGGCTACGTCATCGGGACGGCCAGCGTGGAGGCCTCCTGGCTGAGCGCACTGGCCCGGCACGGCCGGGAGGAGCAGGGCTGGATGGACGAACTCCTGCCCGCCATCATCGAGGCCACCCGGGACTTCCCGCGCCTGCACCGCCTCTACACCACCGACGCCAATGGGGTGACCGACGGCTCCCGCGACAGCGGCTTCACCAACGGCATCCGGCTGATCCTGGACGGCATCGAGGCCACTCGGCAGGCCCGGCCCACCAGTTGACGGGGCGTCAGTTCCGGCTCAGCGCCCGGGCCCCGACGTAGCCCGGCCCCGGACCGACCCCCGGCGAGGGCCCACCCGCCCACGCCGCCGCCGCGCGGGGGGGGGGGGTGGGGAGGGGAGGGGTGGGGGGCCGCGCCCAGCAAG
>NZ_JBHWIO010000009.1:137897-163045 GCF_042732075.1 Kitasatospora sp. NPDC059812 | reverse complement strand
CGCGCACACCGTCGAGGAGGAGAAGCTGCCCGGCGGCGAGTACTGGTTCCTGCTGCTCCGGTCCGTCCGGTGCCCCCCGCCCGCCGGGGTCGGATGTCAGGGCGTCAGGCGGTGCAGGTCGCGCGGGAAGAGCGTGGTCCGGCGAATGTTGTCGGTGCCGGTGAGCCGCGCCGTCCAGCGCTCCAGCCCGAGCGCGAACCCGCCGTGCGGCGGCATCCCGTGCGCGAAGGAGCGCAAGTAGCCCTCGTACGGCTGGACCGGCTCGCCCCGGGCCGCCAGCGCGGCCAGGTAGTCCTCGTGCCGGTGCAGCCGCTGGCCTCCGGTGACCAGTTCGAGCCCGCGGAAGAGCAGGTCGAAGCTGTTGGAGTACTCCGGGCGGCCCGGTTCCGGGTGGGTGTAGAAGGGCCGCTTGCGCATCGGGTAGCCGACCACGAACAGGAACTCGCTGCCGTGCTCGCGCAGCGCCCACTCGCTGAGCCACCGCTCGTGCACCGGGGCGAGGTCCGGCTCGTCGACGCCCAACAGCCGCATCGCCTCGGCGAAGTGGAGCTGCGGGATCTCCGCCGGGACCTCGGGCAGCTTCACCTCCAGCAGGTCGACGGCGGCGCCGGCCCGCTCGGCCACCGAGGCGACCATCCCGGCGACCACCTCGCGCAGCACGGCCATCACCTCGCGGTGGTCGGCGATGAAGCCGAGTTCCGCGTCGAGGCTGGTGTACTGCGCCAAGTGCCGCGCGGTGTCGTGCGGTTCGGCCCGGAACACCGGCCCGGTCTCGTAGACCCGCTCGAACACCCCGACCATCGCCTGCTTGAAGAACTGCGGCGACTGCGCGAGGTAGGCGGGGCGGCCGAACCAGTCCAGCGCGAAGACGTTCGCCCCGGACTCGGTGGCCGAGGAGACCACCTTCGGGGTCTGGATCTCGGTGAAGCCCAGGCCGTCGAGGGTGGCCCGGAACCCGCCCACCGAGGCCGCGGTGATCCGGTGCAGGGCGGACAGGCGCGGGTGGCGGAGGGTGACGGGGGCACCGTCGAGGATCACCGGGAGGGCGGCCTCGACGGTCGGCCGGAACAGGCTGACCGGGGGCGCCTCGGCGAGGCTGGACAGGACCTCGACGGTGGGCGAGGTCAGCTCGACGCCGGCCGGCGCCTGCGGGTTGGCGGTGACGGTGCCGCGGATCCGCAGGACGGTCTCCTCCGGCAGGTCGGGGCCCGCGCCGGTGGCGACCACCTGGGCCAGTCCGGAGCGGTCCCGGATCACCAGGAAGGTGACGGACTTGAGTGCGCGGCGGCGGTGCAGCCAGCCACTGATCTCTACGGATTCGCCGACGTGGCCGGGTAGTTCGGCGGCCAGGACACGGGTCGTCGGGTGGATCATCGCGGCCCTCCAGGGGCGTCGTGGTGATCCCTTCGGAGTGCGGGCGAGAAGGGCAACTCGCGGTGCCACCGCACTTTCGCCGCCGCCCGCACGGGCGGCGGCCTCATTGCGGCCCGTTGACGGGGGCCGGCCGGCGGGGCATTTCCTCCCCGCACTCGGGAGTGTCTTCGCTCCGGGACGCAGGGCCGCCTTCACAGCTGCCGGCGGCTCTCTCGGCCCACGGGGCCCGGAGGTACTCGTCTCCCTCGACGTGTTGCCGGAGAGGCTAGACCGGACCACCGCCGGACCGCAACGGGCTTTCCCGCCGCCGCGCGGGCGCCACCTGGGGCGTCCGCCTCCGGGCGACCCTGAGACGGACCCCGACACCCGGCTACGCCTCACCGGCGAGTCGGCGGGGTGGCGAATCGACTGCCAGGTGGACGTTTCCGGGAGCGCGGTGGCGGAGAGTGGAAATTAAGCCCGCCGGATCGGCCGGATCGGGTGCCACGACACGGAGTTGACCCATGAGCGCCCGTCTCGCCCGTCCCCGTCACAACCGCGTCATCGCCGGCGTCTGCGCCGGGCTCGCCGAGCGCTACGGCGTGACGCCGTGGACCGTGCGACTGATCTTCCTGATCTCGATCATCCTGCCCGGGCTCCAGTGCCTGGTCTACCTGGCCCTCTGGGTGCTGCTCCCCCAGGAGCCGTAAGCCCGGGAACCGTACGCCCGGCGCCGTCGCGCCGGGGCCGGTACGACGGCGGGCCGCCCGCTCCCGGGATCACCGGGGCGGACGGCCCGTCGTCGTGCCGACGGCCAGGTCAGCCGGCCAGGCCCGGCAGCGGCAGGGTGTGGGTCAGCCCGCCGATGGGGGTCTTGTCGATGCCGGGGATGGTCGGGATGGCGCCACGCGTGGTGGCACCGGCCTCGGCGGCCGGGGCGGGCGCCGCCTGGCCGGCGGCCGGGGTGAGGGTGCCGAGCGTGCCGGTGACCTTGTCGCCGCCGGGCAGCTTGGCGGCGGTGTCGGTGACCGCGCCGGTCACCGCGGGGTTCGTGACCGCGCCGGTGGGCAGCCCGAGGCCGCCGGGCGCGGGGGCGGCGGCGGCGGTACCGGCGCCCACCGCCGCGATGGCGATGCCGAGCGCCGCGGTGCCGGCGGCCTTGAGAGCCTGCTTCATGGTTCGTCCCTTGGGTCGTCGTCGGTGGCCGACATCGGGACGGGGCGGACGGGCTACCGCCGCCACGGCCTGTCAGCATGGACGGGCACACCGTAGTGAGTGGGCCGCGCGAGGACCAAAGGGTGTTCACTCACCCGAGTGAGTAGTCGGATGAACGCCAACTCCCTTTCGAGACATGGGCGTTCACCCGACCATTCGAACGGGCCGGGCCGCTCAGCTGTCGCCGGTGCCCGAGCTGAACAGCCACTCCGCCTTCAGTTCGGCGTACCCCGGCTTGATCACGTCGTTGATCATCGCCAGCCGCTCGTCGAACGGCAGGAACGCGGACTTCATCGCGTTCACCGTGAACCACTCCATGTCCCCCAGCGTGTAGCCGAAGGCCTCCACCAGGTGCCCGAACTCGCGGCTCATGCTGGTGCCGCTCATCAGCCGGTTGTCGGTGTTCACGGTGACCCGGAACTTCAGCCGGCTGAGCAGCCCGATCGGGTGCTCGGCGTACGAAGTGGCCGCCGCGGTCTGGAGGTTGGAGGTCGGGCACATCTCCAGCGGGATGCGCTTGTCGCGCACGTACGCGGCCAGCCGGCCGAGCTCGACGCTGCCGTCCTCGGCCACCGTGATGTCGTCGACGATCCGCACGCCGTGGCCGAGCCGGTCGGCGCCGCAGCACTGCAGGGCCTCCCAGATCGACGGCAGGCCGAAGGCCTCGCCCGCGTGGATGGTGAAGTGGTTGTTCTCGCCCTTGAGGTAGTCGAAGGCGGCCTGGTGGCGGGTGGGCGGGTGGCCCGCCTCGGCACCGGCGATGTCGAAGCCGACGACGCCCTGGTCCCGGTGGCGGTTGGCCAGTTCGGCGATCTCGGTGGAGCGGGCGGCGTGCCGCATCGCGGTCAGCAGGGTGCCGACCCGGATCCGGTGGCCGGCCGCGCGGGCGTTGGCCTCGCCGAGGCGGAAGCCCTCGTTCACGGCCTGGACGACCTCGTCCAGGGACAGGCCGGCCTCCAGGTGCTGCTCGGGGGCGTAGCGGACCTCGGCGTACACGACGCCGTCGGCGGCCAGGTCCTCGGCGCAGTCGGCGGCGACCTTGATCAGGGCCTCGCGGGTCTGCATCACGGCGCAGGTGTGCGCGAAGGTCTCCAGGTAGCGGACCAGCGAGCCGGAGTCGGCGGCCTCGCGGAACCACTCGCCGAGCTCCTTGGCGTCGGTGGTCGGAAGGCCCTCGTAGCCGACCGCGGCGGCCAGCTCGACGACCGTCTCCGGGCGCAGCCCGCCGTCGAGGTGGTCGTGCAGCAGCACCTTCGGCGCGCGGCGGATCTGGTCGGGGGTGGGGATGCGCGGGCCGGCGCCCGCGGCGGTGACAGGGATCTGCTTCTCCATTGCGGAAATATAGCCCCTACGCGCGTAGACCCACCACTGTTAACACGGCCGGTTCGGCGAAAGTCCACCGGGAATTCCACCGTCCGGGCCATCCCCGGCACATTCGGCCCAGTTGCGGCTCAATCGTGCTGCAGCAACCGGCCCCGCCGGGACAGCACGAAGTCCCGGAACGCCGCCACCGGCGGGGTCAGCGGCCGCCCTGCCGCCCAGGCCAGTCCGATCGCCCGCCGGGTACGCGGCGCCGTCACCTCCAGCTCCACCACCCCCGGCCGTGGCACCAGCGCCGGCGGCAGCAGCGCCACCCCCAGCCCGGCCGCGACCAGCCCGCGCAGCGTCTCCGCCTCCTCCCCCTCGAAGGCCAGCCGCGGCACGAACCCGGCCTGCGCGCAGAAGCCGTCCGTGATCGCGCGCAGCCCGTACCCCTGCTCCAGCCCGACGAACGGCTCCTCGGCCACCTCCGCCAGCCGGATCCGCCGCCGGCCCGCCAGCCGGTGGTCCGCCGGGACGACCAGGTGCAGCCGCTGCTCGTCCAGCGGGCGGGCCGTGAAAGCCGGATCGTCCGGCAGCGGCGCGACCAGGCAGAGGTCCAACTCCCCCGCCCGCAACCGCTCCAGCATCGCCCCGACGTAGTCCTGCACCAGCTGGAACCGGACCTGCGGATGCCCCGCCCGGAACCCGCGCAGCAGCGCCGGTACCGCGTCCGTCCCCATCGTGTGCAGAAAACCGAACGCCACCCGCCCGGCCGCCGGATCGGCCTCCGCCCGGGCCGCCTCCGCACCCCGCTCGACCTCCGCCAGCGCCCGCTCCACCGAGGCCAGCAGCAGCCGGCCGGCCCTGGTCAGCCGGACCGTCCGGCCCTGACGGGCCAGCAGGTCCACACCCAGCTCCTCCTCCAGCCGGGCCACCGCCCGCGACAGCGTCGGCTGCGGCACCCCGAGCAGCGCGGCCGCCCGCGTCACGTGCTCCAGCCGGGCCACCGCCGCGAACTGGGCCAGCCGGGGCGCCAGCAGCACCGCCGGCTCGTCCGGCCCCAACTCCGCCACCCGGTACCGCGGCTCCGTGCCGTCCGTCACGTCCACCCGGTCCGCCCCGGCCATCCCGCCACCACCTCGACTCATACGACAACGCATCGATCATCCACCGTTCATGCATTGGACGCATCAACCGCAGCGCGCCTACCGTCGACGACATGCAGCCCGCCGATACCAGGGCATCCGTGACCACCCCGGATGCCCCCGCCCCCGCCGCCTCGCACGACGACCGCCACCGCCCCGGCCAGCGCGCCTTCCGCCGCGCCAACCTCGCCCTGTTCGCCGCCGGAGTCGCGACCTTCGTCCTGCTCTACTCCACCCAGGGCCTGCTGCCGATCCTCTCGGCCGACCTCGACCTCACCCCCGGCCAGGCCAGCTGGACGGCCTCCGCCGCCACCCTCGGACTCGCGCTCGCCCTGCTCCCCGCCAGCGCCCTGTCCGACCGGTACGGCCGCACCGCCGTGATGACGGCCTCCACCCTCGCCGCCGCCACCCTCGCCCTCGCCCTGCCGTTCGCGCCCGACCTCACCACCCTCGTCGTGCTGCGCGTCCTCCAGGGCGCCGCGCTCGCCGGGCTGCCCGCCACCGCCATGGCCTACCTCGCCGAGGAGGTCCACCCCAGCGCCCTGGCCTCCGCGATGGGCCTGTACGTGGCCGGCAACAGCATCGGCGGCATGGGCGGCCGACTGCTCTCCGGCTGGACCGCCGCGGCCTTCGGCTGGCGCTGGGGCCTCGCCGCCTCCGCCGCCCTCGCCCTGCTCGCCGCACTCGCCTTCCGGCTGCTGATCCCCGCCGCCCGGCACTTCACCCCGGCCCCCGTGGACGCCCGCGCCCTGGCCCGCACCGTCGGCCAACACCTGCGCAACCCGCTGCTGGTGCGGCTGTACGCGCTCGGGCTGCTGTTCATGGCCGTGTTCGGCGCGGTCTACAACACCGTCGGCTACCGGCTGATCTCGGCGCCGTTCCACCTGCCCGAGTCCGTCGCCGCCTCGATCTTCGTCGTCTACCTGGTCGGCACCGGCACCTCCGCCGCGGCCGGCCGCCTCGCCGGCCGACTCGGCCGCCGCGGCGTGCTCTACGTCTCCATCGGCGTGACCGCCGCCGGGCTGCTGCTCTCCCTCACCGAGTCCCTGGTCTGCGCCCTGCTCGGCCTGGTCCTGATCACCGCCGGCTTCTTCGCCGGCCACGCCACCGCCTCCTCAGCGGTCGGCCGCACCGCCACCGAGGGCCGCGCCCAGGCCTCCGCCCTCTACCTGATCGCCTACTACCTCGGCAACAGCCTCGGCGGCACCCTGGGCGCCGACGCCTACCACGCCACCGGCTGGCCCGGCGCCGCCACCGTCGGCCTCACCGCCATGACCCTCGCCGCCGCCGTCACCCTCTACGCCACCCGCCAGGCCCACGCGGCCCGGCAACAGGACGGACTGGGCAGACTTTCTGCCAGGTAGACTTTCCCCATGGCAGACCTCAAGCGCCGCCGCCGCCCCCACCTGGTGTCCACGCCCGTGCGGAAGAAGGGCGTGGTCACCATCCCGCAGGAGATAAGGGAGCAACTGGACCTCCAGGAGGGCGACCAACTGGTGGTCGCCATCGAGGACGGCCGCATCGTACTGACCCCCGCCTCCGTGATCCCCGACGACCAGGCATGGTTCTGGGGCGCCGGCTGGCAGGAGAAGGAGCAGGAGGTCGACGAGGCGATCGCCGAGGGCGACCGCGGCGAGGTCTTCCAGGACGGCGACGCCTTCCTGCAGTCCCTCGCCGACGAGGGCGGCCTGGACCTGGAGGAGATCAAGCGCCGTGCCGACGCATGAGTCGCCGGCCCACTTCCTCCGTGACTGGAAGGGCCTGACTCCCGCGCAGAAGGCCGCATTCCTCGTCGCCGTCGCCCAGTTCGTCACCGACCTGCGGGCCGGTCAGGGCTTCCGACGCGGCCTGCGCGTGAAGAAGATGCAGGGCCACCCGGACATCTGGGAACTGACCTGGGCCCCCGGCGGCCGGGCCACCTTCCACTACGGCCTCCCCGTCCAGGGCGGGGACCCGCACATCGTCTGGCGCCGGATCGGCACCCACGACGTCTTCAACCGCCCCTGACGACCACCGCCGATACACTCCGGGCATGAGCGTTGATCCGGCGGCGTACGCCCGATTGCGGGAGATCGCCGATCAGCTTCCCCGGCTGCCGGGGCTGGGGAAGGTCGAGATCGCCGACGGAGCGGTCGTCCTGATGCTGTCGCCGGTCAAACGGCACGAACTCGCGGTACTGCGGATCGCTCAACAGCTCAATGCCCAGCTACCGCAGACCCACCCCGGCTACATCGCCCACGGTGGCGCGGACCTGGAGGACGTCGGCCTCGGTCGGCTTCGGAATCCCGACCTGATGGTGTTCCCCGACGCGGCGCTGGACGACGACGACCCGGCCTTCCTTCCCCACGAGATCCTTCTCGTCGTGGAAATCGTCTCCACGTCCAACCCCGAGAGCGACTACCGCGACAAGGTCCACGACTACGCGGCGATGGGCATTCCGCTCTATCTCCTGGTCGATCCCCGCAAGGGCACCGGCATCGTCCACGACGAGCCCGGCTACACCCACCGCAAGGACTTCGCCTTCGGCGACAAGATCACCGTCGGCCCCTGGACGCTCGACACCAGCGTCCTGCGGACTTACGCCTGAACCCGCACCCGCAGGACACCGGCCGACCGGGCCTGAACACACGGAAGGAGCCCGCACCCGGCAAACCGGGTACGGGCTCCTCGTCGGCCCCTCATGCAGCCGGCGCGTGAAAGCGAAGCTTCGTATCAGCGCCGGGCACCACGTGGATGTCCAACTCGGCTTCCAGAGCCACCGCCAGCTTTTCCAACAGCGGCAGGGTGGGCACGGTGCCGGCTCCCTCGATGCACTCGATCTCGTCTTCGGTCATGTTGGCGCGACGGGCCACGTCCGTCTGCGACAGGCCGAGAGCAGTGCGGCGGTCGTAGAGCGCCTGCCCGAACGCCCAGGAGTAACGAAACTCCAGCCGCTCTGCGGCCATCTCCGGGCTCTCCTGCACCTGCTCGCCCAGCAGCTCACGCGTGCGGCGGGTCTTCCACTGGAGGTGGTTCATCGCCACCCCCCTCCGGTTCGATCTCGACCGTGAAGCGGTCAACTCCCATGTGCGGCAGCGTAGGGCACGCTGCCGCACATGGGGTAATCACGCGGTCACGCGATGCGGTCGAGGACGATCGGGTTCGGGGTGAAGGCCGTGCCGGCCGGGGAGACCTCGATGCCGCCCGTCAGTGCCTCGATGGCGTAGTCGTAGCGCTCGGGGGTGTCGGTGTGCAGGGTCAGCAGGGGCTGGCCGGCCACGACGGTGTCGCCGGGCTTGGCGTGCATCTCGACGCCGGCGCCGGCCTGGACCGGGTCCTCCTTGCGGGCGCGGCCGGCGCCGAGGCGCCAGGCGCAGACGCCGACGGCGTAGGCGTCGAGCTCGGTGAGGACGCCGGAGGCGGGCGCCGGGATGACGTGCTGCTCGCGGGCGACCGGGAGGGGGGCGTCGACGTCGCCGCCCTGGGCGGCGATCATGCGGCGCCAGTGGTCCATCGCGGAGCCGTCGCGCAGCGCGTCGGCCGGGTCCTTGCCGTGCACGCCGGCCGCGGCGAGCATCTCGCGGGCGAGGGCGAGGGTGAGCTCGACGACGTCGGCGGGGCCGCCGCCGGCCAGCACCTCGATCGACTCGCGGACCTCCAGCGCGTTGCCGGCGGTGAGGCCGAGCGGGGTGGACATGTCGGTGAGCAGGGCGACGGTGTTCACGCCGGCGTTGGTGCCCAGGCCGACCATGGTGCGGGCGAGTTCGCGGGCGTTGTCGAGGTTCTTCATGAAGGCGCCGGAGCCGACCTTGACGTCCAGGACCAGGGCGCCGGTGCCTTCGGCGATCTTCTTGGACATGATCGAGGAGGCGATCAGCGGGATGGCTTCGACGGTGCCGGTGACGTCGCGCAGCGCGTAGAGCTTCTTGTCGGCGGGCGCGAGGCCGTCGCCGGCGGCGCAGATGACCGCGCCGGTGGAGCGCAGGACGTCGAGCATCTCCTCGTTGGAGAGCAGGGCGCGCCAGCCGGGGATGGACTCCAGCTTGTCGAGGGTGCCGCCGGTGTGGCCGAGGCCGCGGCCGGAGAGCTGCGGGACGGCGGCGCCGCAGGCGGCGACGAGCGGGGCGAGCGGGAGGGTGATCTTGTCGCCGACGCCGCCGGTGGAGTGCTTGTCGCTGGTGGGCAGCGGCAGCGAGGAGAAGTCCATCCGGACGCCGGAGCGGATCATGGCGTCGGTCCAGCGGCTGATCTCGTGCGGCTTCATGCCGTTCAGCAGGATCGCCATGGCCAGGGCGGACATCTGCTCGTCGGCGACCTCGCCGCGGGTGTAGGCGTCGATGACCCAGTCGATCTGAGCGTCGCTCAGTTCTCCGCTGTCGCGCTTGGTCCTGATGACGGAGATGGCGTCCATGCGTGCTCCAAGAGGGGTTTCAAAAGCGAAGAGTGTCGCGAGATGACCGGGTTCCGGCCCACTCGCGACACTCTACGCGCGTAACAATTGTCGAAGCTAGAGCCGCTCCGGCCCGAACGCGTCGGGCAGGACCTCACTCATCGGGCGGATCCCCGAGGGCAGCTCGATCAGCAGTTCCGGCCCGCCGTGCTCGTAGAGCAGCTGGCGGCAGCGCCCGCACGGCATCAGCAGTTCGCCCGCGCCGTCGACGCAGGTGAAGGCCGTCAGCCGGCCGCCGCCGGTGGCGTGCAGCGCGGACACCAGCCCGCACTCGGCGCACAGCCCGAGCCCGTACGAGGCGTTCTCGACGTTGCAGCCGGTGACCAGCCGCCCGTCGTCCACCAGCGCGGCCGCGCCGACCGGGAACTTGCTGTACGGGGCGTACGCGTGGGTCATCGCCTCGCGCGCGGCCGCGCGCAGCCGCTCCCAGTCGATCGCGGCCGATGCCGCAGGCGCCGTCACTTGCCCTGGCCCTTGCGGTAGATCTGACCGTCCGCCTTCGGCATGCGCAGCCGCTGGGAGGCCAGCGAGAGCACCACCAGGGTGATCACGTACGGCGTGGCGACGATCAGCGGGCGCTGCACCTCGTCGGTGAGCGCGTACCAGGCGCCGAGACCGCCGGCGACCACGAAGGAGATCGCCGCGCCGGTGAACTTGCGCCGGTACAGCTGCCAGAGCGCGAGCAGTGCCATCGCGATGGCGACGGTCAGGATCAGCACGTGCACCGACTCCGGGTCGCGCAGCTGGAGGCTGTCGGTGAAGCCGAACAGGCCGGCGCCCATGGCGAGGCCGCCCGGCATCCAGTTGCCGAAGATCATCGCGGCGAGGCCGATGAAGCCGCGGCCGAGGGTCTGGCCGTCCTTGTAGAAGTGCGCCGCGACCAGCGAGAGGTACGCACCGCCGAGGCCGGCGAAGGCGCCGGAGGCGATGACCGCGAGGTACTTGTACTTGTAGACGTTGACGCCCAGCGACTCGGCGGCGGTCGGGTTCTCACCGCAGGAGCGCAGCCGCAGGCCGAACACCGTGCGCCAGAGCACGAAGTAGCTGACCACGATCATCGCGCCGGCCAGCAGCACGACCACCGAGATGTTGGTGACCAGGCCGCCGAGCACGCCGGCCACGTCCGAGACCAGGAACCAGTGGTGGCCCTCGATGCTCTTCAGCCCGGAGGACAGCCCGGGGACGGTGATGTAGGGCAGCGGATCCGCCGGCGGCGACTGGTTCGCACCCGCGCCGACCGCGATGTAGTCCTTGTAGTAGATCCGGTTGACGTACGCGCAGATGCCGGGGATCAGCAGGTTGATGCCGACGCCGGAGACGATGTGGTCGACGCCGAAGGTGACGGTCACGAGCGCGTGCAGCAGACCGCCGAGCGCGCCGCCGAGCATGCCGGCCAGCAGGCCGACCCACGGGTTGACCAGGTAGCCGGCCCAGGCACCGCAGAAGGTGCCGGCGACCATCATGCCTTCGAGGCCGATGTTGACCACGCCGGCCCGCTCCGACCACAGACCGCCCAGACCGGCCATGCCGATCGGCACGGCGGCGCTGAGCGCGGCGGTGATCTGGCCGGAGGAGGTCAGCGCGTGGTTGCCGGTGGCCATGCCCACGGCGGAGAACAGGACCAGGGCGCCCGCGATCAGCAGCAGCACCACCGGCCAGGACATCTTGCGCTTCTTGGTGGGCGCGCCCGGCGCCTTGGGACGCGCGGCGGTAGCCGTGCTCATGCGGACACCTCCTTCTTCTCAGTGGCCGCGAGCTGAGCCGCGAGCTGGGCGGCGAGCTGGGCGCCGACCTTCTGCTGCTGGCGCTTCAGGCCGTAGCGGCGCACCAGTTCGTAGGCGACGACGACGCAGATGACGATGGTGCCCTTCATGACGTCGACGATCTCGAAGGGGAAGCCGCCCTGGAGCGGCAGCTGGGAGCCGGTGGTGTCCAGGAAGGCGAACAGCAGGGCCGCGAAGGCGATGCCGATCGGGCTGTTGCGGCCGAGCAGGGCGATCGAGATGCCGAGGAAGCCCAGGTTCGACTGGAAGCTCTGGCCGTAGTAGTACGAGTTCTGCAGCAGCTCGGGCATGCCGATCAGACCGGCGATCGCGCCGGAGACCACCATCGAGATGACCACCATGCGCTTGACGTTCACGCCGGACGCGGTCGCGGCCGACTCCGAGCGGCCGGTGGCCCGCAGGTCGAAGCCGAAGCGGGTGCGGGTCAGGGTGAACTGGAAGACCACGCCGACCAGGGCGGCGATGAAGATGAAGCCCCAGAGCGGGCCACCCGCCGTCTCCAGCGAGAAGAAGTGGCTGGACTGCGAGATCGGGGCGGTCTGGATCGAGTTGCTGGTGGTGCTCGTCTTCGGCGCGAAGATGCCGGGGACGAGCAGCAGGCCGACGACCGCGATCGAGATCGAGTTCAGCATGATGGTCGAGATGACCTCGCTGACCCCGCGGTAGACCTTCAGCAGACCGGCGATGCTCGCGTACAGGCCGCCGACCAGCATGGCGGTGACCAGCAGCAGCGGGATCTGGATGATCGCGGGCAGGTCGACCTTGGCGCCGACGAAGGCCGCGAACAGCGCCGCGACCTTGTACTGGCCCTCGACGCCGATGTTGAACAGGTTCATCCGGAACCCGAAGGCGGCGGCCGCGGCGGCCAGGTAGTACGTGGTGGACCGGTTGAGGATCGCCACTTGGCCGTCCGACTTGGTGGCGTACGTGAGCATCACGTTCCACGCGTCGAACGGGTTCTTGCCGGAGGTCGCCAGCAGGACGGAGCAGATCACGACGGAGAGCACGACCGCGAGCACCGGCGCCGCCAGTGCGAGCACGATCCGCTCACCGCTGATCCGCTGCGCCAGGCTGCGCTTGGCGGCGGTGTTGGGACTGGTCATGTGGGTTACTCCCCCGCCTGCGGGTCGTCGGCGGTGTCGGTGGGGCCGGCGTCGGATTCGGCCTCGGTGCCCTCCGCGAGGATCTCGTGGAAGTGCTCGACGGCCTCCGCATCGGACTCGAGGTGGCCGCTGGCGGCACCCGTCATGGCGGTGCCGAGGTCCTCGGCGGTGACGGTGGCCGGGTCGGCGTCGGCGACCAGGCGCCCGCGGTAGATGACCCGGATGGTGTCGGACAGGCCGATCAGCTCGTCCAGGTCGGCGGAGATCAGCAGGACGGCCAGGCCGGCCCGCTGGGCGACCCGGATGTGCTCCCAGATCTGCGCCTGCGCGCCGACGTCCACACCACGGGTGGGGTGCGCGGCGATCAGCAGCTTGGGCTGGTGGCTCATCTCGCGGCCGATGATCAGCTTCTGCTGGTTGCCGCCGGAGAGGGAGGCCGCGGTGACCTCGATGCCGGGGGTGCGGACGTCGTAGGCCTCGACGATCCGCCAGGTGTCCTTGCGGGCGGCGCCCGGGTCGAGCAGGACGCCCTTGGAGTTGGGCGCCTCGGTGACGTGACCGAGGATCCGGTTCTCCCAGAGCGGGGCCTCCAGCAGCAGGCCGTGCTTGTGGCGGTCCTCGGGGATGTAGCCGATGCCGGCCTCGCGGCGGGCCCGGGTGAGCGAGCCGGAGAGGTCCTTGCCGTCCAGGGTGACGGTGCCGCCGTCCAGCGGCAGCATGCCCATGATGGCCTCGACCAGTTCGGCCTGGCCGTTGCCCTCGACGCCGGCGATGCCGAGGATCTCGCCCTTGTGGATGCGCAGCGAGATGTCGTCGAGGACGACGCGCTCGATGCCCTCGGCGTCGGTCTTGGCGATCCGCAGGTCCTTGACGTCGAGCATCTCGGTCGTGGTGACGGTCGACTCGCGGCTCTCCGGGGAGGGCAGCTCGGCGCCGACCATCATCTCGGCCAGCTGACGGGCGGTGACGGCCTTCGGATCGGCGTCGCCGACCGTGGTGCCGCGCCGGATCACGCTGATCGCGTCGGCCACCGCCAGCACCTCGTGCAGCTTGTGCGAGATGAAGATGACGGTGACGCCCTCGGACTTGAGCTCGCGCAGGTTGTCGAACAGCGCGTCGACCTCCTGCGGGACGAGCACGGCCGTCGGCTCGTCGAGGATCAGGATCTTGGCGCCGCGGTAGAGCACCTTGAGGATCTCGACGCGCTGGCGGTCGGCGACGCCGAGGTCCTCGACCAGGGCGTCCGGGCGCACGCCCAGGCCGTACTGGTCGGAGATCTCCTTGATCTTCGCCTTCGCCTTGGCGCCGATGCCGTGGAGCTTCTCGCCGCCGAGGACGACGTTCTCCCACACGGTGAGGTTGTCGGCCAGCATGAAGTGCTGGTGGACCATGCCGATGCCGCGGGAGATGGCGTCGCCCGGGGTGTTGAACTCGCACGGCTCGCCGTTGATCGCGATGGTGCCCTCGTCCGGCTTTTGCATGCCGTAGAGGATCTTCATCAGCGTCGACTTGCCGGCGCCGTTCTCACCCATCAGGGCGTGCACGGTACCGCTGCGGACGGTGAGGTTGATGTCGTGGTTGGCCACGACACCGGGGAAGCGCTTGGTGATGCCGCGCAGTTCGACGGCCGATGTCGCCGTCCCCGCGCTGGGGGTACCGTCCTCGCGCGGGGGGACGGGGTCGGATGCGGTGATGGCGATCTCCTGGTGGTCTGGAGGCGCGTCGTTGCGCTGGGAGGGCCAAGGGGAAGACGGGGGGACGGGACGGGGCCCGGGGGTACGCGTTGAGCGCACCCTGCCGGGCCCCTCCCGTGATGCTTTGCCGTTCATCGCGCTGCCGGGCAGGCGGCAGTCGCTGGTGCGTCCGGGACGCGCGGGCCTTACTGGGCCGGCGCGGTCGGGACGGTGGTGGCGCCGGAGGTGATCGCCGTGGTGGCGCCCTTCAGCTTGTCCTGGATGTCGTCGAGCTTGCCGCCGGTGGTGGCGAGCGAGACGCCCTCGGCCTTCAGGTCGAAGAGCTTGATGCCGGTGAACGGCTGGCCCTTCTTGATCGACTCGATGTAGGAGAAGACGGCGTTGTCGACGTTCTTCACCATCGAGGTCAGGATGCTGTTCTTGTACTTCGCCAGGGCCGGCTGGGCGGCCTGGTCGGAGTCGACGCCGATGGCCAGGGCACCCGGCTTGTTGGCGACGGCCTCGATGGCGCCGTTGCCGGAGGAGCCGGCGGCGGCGTAGATGACGTCCGCGCCCTTGTCGAGCTGGCCCTGCGCGGCCTCCTTGCCCTTGTCGGGCGAGTTGAAGCCGGTGAAGTCCGGAGGCGTGGTCAGGTAGGTGGTCTCGACCTGGATGTTCGCGTCGACGGACTTCACACCCGCCTTGTAACCGGCCTCGAACTTCTTGATCAGCTCGGTCTGCACACCGCCGATGAAGCCGACGTGCTTGGACTTCGACTTGTTCGCGGCGGCGACGCCGGCGAGGTACGAACCCTCCTGCTCGGCGAAGACCAGCGACGTGACGTTGGACGGCTGGTCCTTGTCGTTCGAGTCGATGATCGCGAACTTGACGTTCGGGTTGTCCTTGGCGACCTTGTCGACCGCCTGCTGGTAGACGAAGCCGACCGCGATGATCGTCTTGTAGCCGCCGTCGATCAGGTTCTTGAGGCGGGTCTCCTTGTCGGCCTCGGCCTCACCGGTCTTGGCGTCGGCCTCGGTGACCGCGACGCCGAGCTCGGCCTTGGCCTTGTCGAGACCGCGGGCGGCGGAGTCGTTGAACGACTGGTCGCCACGGCCGCCGATGTCGTAGGCCATACCGACCTTGATCGAGCCGTCGCCCGAACCGGAGGAGGTGTTGGTGTCAGTGCTCTTTGCGCCGCAAGCGGCGAGCGAGGCCATGCCCAGGGAACCCGAGAGCACAACCGCAGCGAGCTTCATTGAACGGCGCAAGGGAGTATCTCCTTCTCACACGCACCTGATTAGCGTGGTCGGACGCCACCGTAACGCGCGTAGAACACGGTTGGGTTACGGGCTGCCGGACCATTCGGGTTGTTATCAAACCGTGGTCTCACGGTCTTCCCAAGGCCCTATTCCCGTGCGCGGACGGTGATCCAAAGCTGGTTTTGCGGCCCAGTCTACGGAACCGTTCGATAACCCCGGATGGCGGTAAACCGGCCGGTCACCGAGATGAGGTGCCGGCCGGTCGCCCGAGGGTCGCCCGAGAGGGCGTTCACGCAGTGCCCGAGGAGATGCCCGAGGACGGTGTGCGCCGCTCAATCCCGCGGCTCAGTACTGCTGTTCGGTTTCGGCGGCTCGGTCCTGCCGCTCAGCTCTGCCGTTCGATTTCCGCAGCTCAGTCCTGCGGCTCAGTGCTGTGGCTCGTCCAGGGCGAGCGTCGCGAACAGCTCCACGCCGATCCCGATCGCGCGCTCGTCGGCGTCGAAGCGGCCCTGGTGCAGGTCGCGGACGGTGGTGTCACCGGGGGCGCGGACGCCGAGCCGGGCCAGCGCGCCCGGGGCGTGCTCCAGGTACCAGGAGAAGTCCTCGCCGCCCAGGCTCTGCTCGGTGCTCTCCACCACCTGCGCGCCCTCCCGGCCGAACCGGTCGGTCATCGCCGCGTCCAGCAGGGCGACCGAGACCGCCTCGTTGACCACCGGCGGCACCCCCCGGTGGTAGTCCAGCGTCCACTTCGCCCGGTAGGTCTCGGCGAGCTTGGCGATCAGCTCGTGCAGCAGGTCGGGCGCCTCGCGCCAGCCGTCCAGCTCCAGGCAGCGGACGGTGCCCTCCAGTTCGGCGCGCTGCGGGATGACGTTGGGCGCGGAGCCGGAGGCGATCCGGCCCCAGACCAGGCTGACGCCCCAGCGCGGGTCCATCCGGCGGGCCAGCGCGCCCGGCAGGTCGGCGGCCATCCGGGCGATCGCGGTCACCAGATCGGTGGTCAGGTGCGGGCGGGCGGTGTGCCCGCCGGGGCCGTCCAGGTGCAGCACCAAGCGGTCGCAGGCCGAGGTGATCGCCCCGGTGCGCAGGGCGATCCGGCCCACCTCCACCTTGGGGTCGCAGTGCACCGCGAAGATCCGGCCGACGCCGTCCATCCCCCCGGCCTTGATCACGTCCAGCGCACCGCCCGGCAGGACCTCCTCGGCCGGCTGGAACACCAGCCGGACGGGGCGGCGCAGTTCGCCGGTGCGGACGGCCTCGGCCAGCACCAGGGCGGTGCCGAGCACCACCGCGGTGTGCACGTCGTGGCCGCAGGCGTGGGCCCGGCCGGGGACGGTCGAGCGGTACGGCACGTCGTTCTTGGCGTCGTCGATCGGCAGCGCGTCGATGTCGGCGCGGAAGGCCAGGAACTCGGTGCCGGGGGCGGTGCCGGCCGGGACGATGTCGACGATCAGGCCGGTGCCGCCGGGCAGCACCCGGGGGCTCAGGCCGGCCGCCACCAGCCGGTCGCGGAGCAGGCCGGTGGTGCGGAACTCCTGGCGGCCGAGCTCCGGGTGCCGGTGCAGGTCACGGCGGAAGGCGATCAGCTCGGACTCCAGCCCCCGGACCCGGGCGCGCAGTTCGGCGGCGGGGCGTGCGGTGGCCAGAGTGGCGCCCGGCTGAGCGGGCTCAGGACGGTTCATCTCAACAAGGGTAGGCCTGTTGGGGGGATTTGGCCCGACTTCTGGAAAACTAGTCCCCGGATGGGCGCATACCGGCCGAACAGGTGGGTATGACATCTCGTTTCAGCCGCCTTCCCCGATTGCTTGCCCTGTGCAACGACCGCCCGGAGCGACGGTCACGGCCGACCTCTTCTTGGCGATGCGTCAGAAGCTCTCCACCGGGGCGTACACGCCCCACACCTCCCGCAGCGCGTCGCAGACCTCGCCGACCGTGGCCCGCGCCGCCAGCGCCTCCTTCATCGGGTACAATACGTTCCCCGCCCCCTCCGCGGTGCGGCGCAGCCCGTCCAGCGCCCGGGCGACGGCCACGCGGTCCCGCCCGGCCCGCAGCCGGGCCAGCCGCTCGGCCTGCTGCCGCTCGACCGCCGGATCCACCCGCAGCGGCCGGTACGGCTCCTCGGCGTCCAGCCGGAAGCGGTTGACGCCGACCACCGTCCGCTCCCCGGAGTCGGTCTCCTGCTGGAGCCGGTAGGCGGTGCGCTCGATCGCGGCCTTCTGGAAGCCCTGCTCGATCGCGGCCACCGCGCCGCCCAGCTCCTCGACCCGGGCCATCAGCGCCAGCGCGGCGGCCTCCACCTCGTCGGTCAGCGACTCGACCGCGTACGAGCCGGCGAACGGGTCGACGGTGGCGGTCACGTCGGTCTCGTGGGCGAGCACCTGCTGGGTGCGCAGGGCGAGCCGGGCGGCCTTCTCGGTGGGCAGCGCGATCGCCTCGTCGAAGCCGTTGGTGTGCAGCGACTGGGTGCCGCCGAACACCGCGGCGAGCGCCTGCACCGAGACCCTGACCAGGTTCAGCTCGGGCTGCTGGGCGGTGAGCTGCACCCCGGCGGTCTGGGTGTGGAAGCGCAGCATCCACGAGCGCGGATCCTTCGCGCCGAACTCCTCCCGCATCACCCTGGCCCAGATCCGGCGGGCGGCACGGAACTTGGCCACCTCCTCCAGCAGCGTGACCCGGGCCACGAAGAAGAACGAGAGCCGGGGGGCGAAGTCGTCCACCGCCATCCCGGCGGCGATCGCGGTACGGACGTAGGCGATGCCGTTGGCCAGCGTGAAGGCGATCTCCTGCGCCGGATCCGCCCCGGCCTCGGCCATGTGGTAGCCGGAGATGGAGATGGTGTTCCAGCGCGGGATCTCCGCCCGGCAGTACCGGAAGACGTCCGCGACCAGCCGCAGCGAGGGCTGCGGCGGGAAGATGTACGTGCCCCGGGCGATGTACTCCTTCAGCACGTCGTTCTGGACCGTGCCGGTCAGCCGGGCCGGCGCCACCCCCTGGGCCTCGCCGACCAGTTGGTAGAGCAGCAGGAGCAGTGCGGCGGGCGCGTTGATGGTCATCGAGGTGGACACCCCGCCCAGCGGGATGCCGTCGAACAGCACGGCCAGGTCCTCGACGCTGTCGACGGCCACGCCCACCTTGCCCACCTCCCCGGCGGCGAGCGGCGCGTCCGAGTCGTAGCCCATCTGGGTGGGCAGGTCGAAGGCCACCGACAGGCCGGTGCCGCCGCCCGCGATCAGCTGCCGGTAGCGGGCGTTGGACTCGGCGGCGGTGCCGAAGCCCGCGTACTGGCGCATCGTCCACGGCCGGCCGGCGTACATCGTCGGGTAGACGCCCCGGGTGTACGGGTACTCCCCCGGCCGGCCGAGTCTGCTCGCCGGATCCCAGTCGGCCAGCGCCTCCGGGCCGTACAGCGGCTCGATCGGGAAGCCTGACTCGGCGCGGCGCGGCTCGGCTGCCATGAGGTCCCTCCACGGGATCGGCGGGGGCATCGGTCGGTCCTCGCAATGTAGGACAGGACCTGGAGCGGGACCGGGCGGCGCGGGCGCGGACACGGTTGAGATGATCGGGTGAACGACCGGATGAGCCCCAGGGAGTGGCAATGACCGAGCAGAAGGTGGCCGTGGTCACCGGTGCCAGCAGTGGAATCGGCGCGGCGACCGCCCGCCGGCTGGCGGCCGAGGGCTTCGACGTGGTGCTGACCGCCCGGCGGACCGAGCGGATCGAGGCGCTGGCCAAGGAGATCGGCGACGGGGGCGGTTCGGCCAGGGCGGTCACGCTCGACGTCACCGACCGGGCCGCCGTGGACGCCTTCGCGGCCGAGGTCGGCCGGGTCGACGTGCTGGTGAACAACGCCGGCGGGGCGATCGGCGCCGAGACGGTCGAGCACGGCGACCCGGCCGACTGGCTGGCCATGTACGAGGTGAACGTGCTCGGCGTGCTGCACGTGACGCAGGCGCTGCTGCCGGCCCTGCGGGCCACCGGCGACGGCACCGTGCTGGTGCTCTCCTCGACCGCCGCGCTGGCCGCGTACGAGGGCGGCGGCGGGTACGTCGCGGCCAAGCACGCCGCGCACACCATCGCGGCGACGCTGCGCCTGGAGCTGTGCGGGGAGCCGATCCGGGTGATCGAGATCGCCCCCGGCATGGTGAAGTCCGAGGGCTTCGCGGTCACCCGCTTCCGCGGCGACGAGGAGAAGGCCGCGGCCGTGTACGCCGGCGTGGCCGAGCCGCTGACCTCGGAGGACATCGCCGACACCGTGGCCTGGGCGGTCACCCGCCCCCCGCACGTCAACATCGACCTCCTGGTCGTCCGCCCCCGCGCCCAGGCCGCCAACCACAAGGTCCACCGCGCCTGACGGCGGTCGGATCCACCGGCGGCCCGGCCACCCCGTACACCTCTGGCCAAGGGCCTCGCCAGAGCCGCCCTCCTGAGGCGGGGGTGCCGGATCAGCGGATGCCGGATTAACAGATGAACGTGGGGAGGGCGCTGACACAAAGATGTCAACGTCACAACTTGATAGCTCGTCCGGATGAATTCCGCGCGCGCCCTCCCCAACTGATGACGGCTCAACTACCTTTGAGGAGCTGCCCGACCGGCGCCGTGACGCCGCCCGCAGCCCCCATACTTCAGCTGCTCCACCCCACCCCACTTCACCGGCACCTTCCCGCCCTCACGAGGAGGACCCGCTGGCCAGCGACATCCCGCCACAGCGGCTCGATCCAAGCTCCGAGCCGACCCTCCTCGGGCTGCACCGCTTCAACGAAGCCGATGCCGGCGCCGCCGAGGAGGCCCTCCTGGCCTGCTGCGGCAGCCACCGCTGGGCCCTGCGGCTCACCGCGCACCGGCCCTACCCCGACATAGAGTCCCTGCTGGCCGCCGCCAGCGAGGCCTCCTACGACCTCCGCCCGGCCGACCTGGCCGAGGCGCTCGCCGACGAGAGCTGGATGCCGCAACCGCTGCTCGGCATGCGGGCACCGGGCAGCCAGGCCGCGCACACCGCGCTGCGGGCCGCCCACGCCGCGTACGAGGCCAGGTTCGGCCACGTCTTCGTGGTCTGCCTGGAGGGTGTGGCCCCGGAGGAGATGCTCGACACCGTGCTCTCCTCGATCCGCACCCGGCTGGCCAACGACCCGGACGAGGAGCGGCTGATCGCGGCGGACGAGCTCCGCCGGATCGCCCTCACCCGACTGGAGCACCTGGTCGCCACCCATTCGGAGGCCGGGGCGCGCTGAGCCGCCGCCGTCTCCTCCATCCCGCCCGCTAACTCTCCGCCCGCTACTTCTTCTTCGCCTGGGCGGCCCGCAGCTTGGCCACCTGCTGCCGGACGATCACCTCGTCCGGCGCGGCGGCCGGCTCGGCGGCGACCCCGAAGGTGGTGAACACCGCGAGCGCCGGCCCGATCCGGGCCAGCACCGCACGCTGCGAGAGCACCGCGCTCCCCGATTCATTCGTCAGGGTGAATCCGAGCGCGGCGTCCGCTCCCCCGGGGGTGGGCGTGTCCTCACGGTTCAGCCGGTGCCTGGTCCGGATCGGCGCCTTCTTCCCCGGCTTCTCGGCCGGCGGCGCCGGGGCCATCGAGGTGAACGCGGCACACGGGCCGAACAGCTTCTCCAGCTCCGCCTGGAGCACGGCCGCCCGCCCCGTCCGGTAGCCGAGCAGGCCGCCGTACACGCCGCCCCTGGGGTCGGCGGTCCGGGCCACGCTCAGGTCGGTCTCCGCGTACGGGTAGCCCGGGGCCGGCGAGGCCGAGGCGCTGCCGGCGCCGGCCGAGGCGGCCGGGGTCACCGCGTCCAGCAGCGGCTGGCAGGCCGGGACGTCCGCGACCTCCCGCCCCGCGCCCGCCCCGGTGTCGCCGTGGCCTGGCGTCATCACCGTCACCGTGTAGCCCGCCCCGAGGTCGGCACCGGCCACCGCGGCCGCCCGCAGCTCGGCCGCGGACAGCTCACGGCCGGGCCCGGCCCGGTCCGCGGAGGAGCCGCCGACCGTGGTGCAGCCCGTGGCGAGCAGCAGCAGGGCCGCGAGGGCGGCGGCGGACGGTCGGACGGGGCGAAGCGGCACGGGGGCCTCGGCAGGGTGTCGGCGGCGGAGCGGGCCGCCACCGTAACGCAGTCGAGTCGTCACCCAGAGCGACCAAAGCGCCGCCGGTTCCCGTCCGGCTAGGCCAGTCGTGCCTGATTGATCACACCTGAGACCCCCGGAGGCGGTTCCCGACGCAGCGTCGATAGGATGCTGGCGGCCGGTGGACCGTACCTGGCCGGGCTGACCGACACCGAAGCCGGCCGAGCCCCCAATCGCTTCCGGAGGGTTTTTCCGTGCCGGCTGGAACGCTGTACCGCGGCCGGGAAGGCATGTGGAGCTGGGTGGCTCATCGAGTCACCGGCGTCCTCATCTTTTTCTTCCTGTTCGCCCATGTCCTGGACACCGCTCTGGTGCGAGTGTCGCCCGAGGCGTACGACACCGTCATTCAGACGTACAAGACTCCTCTCGTGAACCTGATGGAGTACGGCCTGGTGGCCGCCATCCTGTTCCACGCCCTCAACGGCCTGCGGGTCGTCGCCGTGGACTTCTGGTCCAAGGGCCCGAAGTACCAGAAGCAGATGCTCTGGACCGTCGTGGCGGTCTGGGTCGTGCTGATGGCCGGCTCCTTCTACGGGATCCTGCAGCACACGCTGATCTCCTGGTTCGGGAAGTGAGCTGACACATGTCCACGGAATACTCCGACGCGCTGGTCGTCCCCTCCGCGCACGCGCACACCGGCAAGGGCCTCGGCACCGGCAACCCGGCGGACGCGTTCGTCATCGAGCCGCCGCGCAAGCGGACCCCGAAGACCCCGCGCCGCACCCGCACCAACTTCGAGATGCTGGCCTGGCTCTTCATGCGCCTGTCCGGCATCGTCCTCGTGGTCCTGATCCTCGGGCACCTGCTCATCATGCTGGTGCTCGACGGCGGCGTCTCCAAGATCGGCTTCGCCTTCGTGGCCGGCCGCTGGGCCTCGCCGTTCTGGCAGGTCTGGGACCTCACGATGCTCTGGCTCGCCATGCTCCACGGCGCCAACGGCATGCGGCAGGTCATCAACGACTACGCCGAGAAGGACTCGACCCGGCTCTGGCTGAAGGGGCTCATGGGTACCGCCACGGTCTTCACCGTGCTGCTCGGCACCCTGGTGATCTTCACCTTCGACCCCAACATCTGACGACAAAGCATCTAATCGGCAATCGGCAGAGGCCAGAGGCGAGTTAGAACCCCCATGCAGATTCACCAGTACGACACCGTCATCGTCGGCGCCGGCGGCGCCGGCATGCGCGCGGCCATCGAGTCGACGCAGCGCACCCGCACCGCCGTCCTGACCAAGCTCTACCCCACCCGGTCCCACACCGGCGCGGCCCAGGGCGGCATGTGCGCCGCCCTCGCCAACGTCGAGGAGGACAACTGGGAGTGGCACACCTTCGACACGGTCAAGGGTGGTGACTACCTGGTCGACCAGGACGCCGCCGAGATCATGTGCAAGGAGGCCATCGACGCCGTCCTCGACCTGGAGAAGATGGGCCTTCCCTTCTCCCGCACCGAGCAGGGCCGGATCGACCAGCGCCGCTTCGGCGGGCACTCCCGCAACCACGGTGAGGCCCCCGTCCGCCGCTCCTGCTACGCGGCCGACCGCACCGGTCACATGATCCTCCAGACGCTGTTCCAGAACTGCGTCAAGCACGGCGTCGAGTTCTTCAACGAGTTCTACGTCCTCGACCTGCTGATCAACGAGGGCAAGACGGCCGGCGTCGTCGCCTACGAGCTGGCCACCGGCGAGATCCACGTCTTCCAGGCCAAGTCCGTCGTGTTCGCCTCCGGCGGCACCGGCAAGTTCTTCAAGGTCTCCTCCAACGCCCACACCCTCACCGGTGACGGCCAGGCCCTGGTGTACCGCCGCGGCCTGCCGCTGGAGGACATGGAGTTCTTCCAGTTCCACCCGACCGGCATCTGGCGCATGGGCATCCTGCTCACCGAGGGCGCCCGCGGCGAGGGCGGCATCCTGCGCAACAAGGACGGCGAGCGCTTCATGGAGCGCTACGCCCCCGTCATGAAGGACCTCGCGTCCCGTGACGTCTGCTCCCGCGCGATCTACACCGAGATCCGCGAAGGCCGCGGCTGCGGTCCGGACGGCGACCACGTCTACCTGGACCTGACCCACCTGCCGCCGGAGCAGCTGGACGCCAAGCTCCCGGACATCACCGAGTTCGCCCGCACCTACCTCGGCATCGAGCCCTACACGGACCCGATCCCGATCCAGCCCACCGCGCACTACGCCATGGGCGGCATCCCGACCAACGTCGAGGGTGAGGTGCTGCGCAACAACACCGACGTCGTCCCGGGCCTGTACGCGGCCGGCGAGGTCGCCTGCGTGTCCGTGCACGGCGCCAACCGCCTGGGCACCAACTCGCTGCTGGACATCAACGTGTTCGGCCGTCGCGCGGGCATCGCCGCCGCCGACTACGCCAACGTGCACGAGTTCGTCGAGCTGCCCGAGAACCCGGCCGAGAAGGTCCAGGCCCTGGTCGACGGCCTGCGCGAGGCCGCCGGCACCGAGTCCGTGGCGCAGATCCGCAAGGAGCTGCAGGAGACCATGGACGCCAACGCGATGGTGTACCGCACCGGCGCCACCCTGAAGCAGGCGGTCGAGGACATCGCCGCGCTGAAGGAGCGCTACAAGAACGTCTCGATCCAGGACAAGGGCTTCCGGTACAACACGGACCTGCTGGAGGCCGTCGAGCTGGGCAACCTGCTCGACCTGGCCGAGGTGCTGGCCGTCTCCGCGCTGGCCCGCGAGGAGTCGCGCGGCGGCCACTACCGCGAGGACTTCCCGACCCGTGACGACGTGAAGTTCATGCAGCACACCATGGCGTACCAGGAGGTGGCCGCCGACGGCAGCACCTCCATCCGCCTCGACTACAAGCCGGTCGTCACGACCCGCTACCAGCCGATGGAGCGTAAGTACTGATGAGCACTCCTACCGTGGAGAAGCACTCGGCCGCTCTGGACGCGGTCGAGGCGGGCGGCGTCGAGCTGATCACCGTCACCTTCCGGATCCGCCGGTTCAACCCGGAGGAGCACCCGGACCCGGTGTGGGTCGACTACCAGCTGACGCTCGACCCGAAGGAGCGCGTCCTGGACGCGCTCAACAAGATCAAGTGGGAGCAGGACGGCACCCTCACCTACCGCCGTTCCTGCGCGCACGGCATCTGCGGCTCCGACGCCATGCGGATCAACGGCCGCAACCGGCTGGCGTGCAAGACCCTGATCAAGGACGTCGACCCGGAGAAGCCGATCACGATCGAGGCCATAAAGGGCCTCACGGTCCTCAAGGACCTGGTCGTGGACATGGACCCGTTCTTCCAGGCGTACAAGGACGTCATGCCGTTCCTCATCACCAAGGGGAACGACCCGACCCGCGAGCGCCTGCAGTCCGCCGAGGACCGCGAGCGCTTCGACGACACCACCAAGTGCATCCTGTGCGCCGCGTGCACGTCGTCCTGCCCGGTGTTCTGGAACGACGGCCAGTACTTCGGCCCGGCCGCGATCGTGAACGCGCACCGCTTCATCTTCGACTCGCGCGACGAGGGCGCCGAGCAGCGCCTGGAGATCCTCAACGACCGTGAGGGCGTGTGGCGCTGCCGCACCACCTTCAACTGCTCCGAGGCCTGCCCGCGTGGCATCGAGGTCACCAAGGCGATCCAGGAAGTGAAGCGGGCGCTGGTCACCCGCCGCTTCTGATCTCCGCCTGACACGGCGAAGGCCCCCCCGCCCGTCGGGGGTTGGGCGGGGGGGGTGGGCCCAGGGGGCGCCCCCCCCGCCCCGGGGGGGGGGGGGGGGCCCCGCCCGGGAGGGGGGACACGGGGCGGG
>NZ_JBHWIO010000009.1:128566-137887 GCF_042732075.1 Kitasatospora sp. NPDC059812 | reverse complement strand
TTTAATATACCCCCAACCAATGCCCCGGGGCCCGGTCACCCCCCCAAATTTAACCACCCCCAGCACCGGGCTACCCCCCACTCCACAGCGTAGTTCGGCCGGGGGGCCTTCGCCATGGGCTCAGCGCAGCGCGCCGAGGTCCTTCGGGGCGGACCAGCCGCTGAAGGTCACCAGGTGCCGGTCGGCGGTCACGGCCCACAGGTCCGGCGTGCCGTCCCCGTCACCGTCGCCCGAGCTGCCGAGGGTCGGGTAGGCGGCGGTGGTGAAGCCGGTGGCGACCACGTTCGCCTTCGGGTCCGCGAGCGCGGAGAAGTCGAAGGTGCCGTCGGCCTTCTTCGGGACCGGGTAGGCGTGCAGGTCACCGGTCGCCCGGTCGCGCGCCCACAGGGCCAGGTTGCCGGCGGCGTCCGGGCCGGGGGCGATCAGGTCGTAGCCGGCCCAGTCGCCGGTGGTGGTGAGCTTGCGGACCTTCTGGGTGCCGAAGCTGAAGTTGCCGCCGGCATGCAGCCAGAGGTTGCCTCCCTCAAGGGTCACCAGCGACGGGGCGAAGCCGCCGGTCGCCGGACCGAACGCGACGAGCTGGTCCGCCTTCGACCAGTCGGAGGCGTAGTCGGCGGGGCACGCCGCGGCTGCCCCGGTGCCGTCCACGCAGCGGGTCGAACGCCCGGCACCCGTCCAGGTCTGGGAGAAGGAGCCGTAGTCGAAGTTCCGGTACTGGTAGAGGTAGCCGTCGCCCGGCTTGTGGACGAAGAGGTCGTCCGAGGACGGCGTGTGCTGGTTCGACCAGCCCAGGTGGGCCACCTGGAACGGCGCCCAGTTGCCGTCGTACGGCGCGTGGGCGCCCGTGATCACCGCATTCGGCGTCGTGTCGGGCGCGTTCACGCTGAGGTACTGCAGGTTGCCCTGCGCGTCGGGCAGCAGGATGTCCGCGGTGCCGTCCCCGTCGACGTCGCCGAGGGTCTTCGGCGGGTTCGGGTTCGACGGGGCGTAGAAGGTGTAGGACGCCCCGCCGACGTTGCCCGCCTTGTCCGTCACCTGGACGTTGAGGATGTTGGTCCCCCAGTCCCGGACCTTGAGGTCTACCGTCACCGTGCCGTCGGCGCCCGGCTTGACGGCATCGGACGAGTCGCAGCCGCCGACACCGAGGTTGCCGAAGCCGTACCGGACGCAGGCGACGCCGGAGGCCTGCCCGCCGGCCGGGGCCGGGTCGGCGGTCGTGAGGACGAAGGTCCCCTTCTGGCCCGCGTACTTGGTGGCGGTGCCGCTCGCCGGGAAGTCGGGCGAGGAGACCGTGGCGGTCGGGCTCGTGGTGTCCACCCGGAAGTGGCAGTCCGCCGACGGGGCGGAGGTCTGCTGGTCCTGCACGGCCCAGGCGTGCCATGCGTAGCCGTGCCCGTCCACCAGACCGGGGACGGCGACCTTGGCCTGCTGGCCGTACGCCTGGGCCGTTCCGGTGAAGACCGGGTCCTGGGCGCCCGTGGTCTCGTCCCAGACGCCGAACCGGGCACCGGTGCCGGTGACCTTGGCGTTGAGCGTCGGGCCGTTCGTGGTCCGTCCGACCCAGCTCGGGGCGGTGGTCGAGTCGCAGGCGTCGGCGCGGTACTCGTTGCCCTGGCTGGTGCCGAGGACGGCCGGCGCGGTGTCGGCGGCGAAGGCGCCGGGCGCGGTGAGCAGGCCGGCCGCGATCGCGGCCGCCGTCACCCCGCCGAGTCTGCGGGCATGCCGAAGTGTCATGGAGGTACCCCACCCCTTTGATCGAGAGATCTCGTTACGTGTACGAGCGGTGAGGATCTTTCCAGTGGGGACCGACAGCGGCAACGGAGATTCAGTCGGTGGCCGGGGTGCGGCGGGTGGCGCGGAGGCCGCGCAGGCCGATGGCGCCGACGGCGACGCCGAGGAGGAAGGAGGTGACGGCGAGGAGGAGGTGGATCCAGAAGAAGGCGGTGGGCTGGGAGTGGTCGCCGTTGGTGAAGGCCTGGCCGCCGGAGTCCTTCCAGAGGTTCTTGACGAAGGTGGTCCAGATGATGATCGACCAGACGCCGAAGGCGGTCAGGAACCAGGAGGTGCGGCGGCTGAGCTTCATGGCGGTCCTCGTCGGGGGTGGGGAGGCGGGGTGCGTCCCCCAGTATGCGCGGACCGCCGATCGGCGTAGGGCGGGCCCCTCGTACGGAGGACCGGCCCGGTGTGGCGCACAGCGGATGCCCCGAAGTGGGTACGGTCTGCGCGTGTCCACACGTCGTCAGAAATTCGCGCATCTGTTCGTCACGACCGCCGCGGTCCTCCCGGCCCTGTTAGCCGCCCCGGGGGCGGTCGCCGCCCCGCAGGAGCCGCCCCCGGCCGCTTCCGTGGTCGGCGGCGAGCGGCTCGGGCGCTCCGGCGTCCAGGTCTCCCCGCTGGCCGGAGCCCCGGCCCTGCCGAGGGACCTCACCGGCGAGTCCTGGATAGTCTCCGACGCCACGTCGGGCGACGTGCTGGCGGCCAGCAACCCGCATCTGCGGCTCGCCCCGGCCAGCACCCTGAAGATCCTCTTCGCCGACACCGTGCTGCCCAAGTTCGACCGCAGCACGGTGCACAAGGTCGCCGACGAGGAGATCCTCGGGCTCGGTGAGGGCAGCAGCCTGGTCGGCATCAAGGAGAACCTGGAATACCGGGTCGAGGACCTGTGGCGCGGGGTGTTCCTGAGCTCGGGCAACGACGCCGTGCACGTCCTGGCGCACATGAACGGCGGCGTCGAGCAGACCGTCGTCGAGATGCAGTCCCGCGCCGACGCCCTCCAGGCCCGGGACACCCGGGTGATCTCCCCGGACGGCTACGACATGGACGGGCAGCTCTCCTCGGCCTACGACCTGTCGCTGTTCGCCCGGGCCGGCCTGCGCAACCCCGACTTCCGGATGTACTGCGCCACCCGGCAGGCGATGTTCCCGGGCGCGGTGGACAAGAACACCGGCCAGCGCGGCAGTTTCGGGATCGCCAACACGGACCGCCTGCTGGGCAAGTACCCCGGCCTGATCGGCGTGAAGAACGGTTTCACCACCAACGCCGGCTCGACCTTCGTCGGCGCCGCCGAACGCAACGGCCGCACCCTGCTGGTGACCGTGATGCACCCGGACAGCTACCAGAAGGTCTACGACGAGACCGCGGCCCTGCTGGACTGGGGCTTCGCGGCGGCCGGAAAGGTGCAGCCGGTCGGCAAGCTGGTCGACGAACTCCCGCCGGACGGCGAGCCGAGCGGCCAGGCCGGCGGCACCGCCGGCGCGCCCCCGCCGGACTCCACCCCCGCCACCCGGCCCGGCACCACCCCCACTGCCACCCCCGCCGCCGCCGAGGACGACGGGCTCGGCCTCGGCGGCTGGCTGGCCGTCGTGCTGGTGACGGCCGCGGCCGGCTACGGGGTGCTGGTCCTGCGGCGCGGCCGCCGCGGAGCGGCCGGCTGGTGACGGCCGGACGGACGGCCCGGCCTCAGGGTTCCTCCCGGGGCCGGGCCGCCGTCGTATCCGCGGCCGCCTGCGCCTCATCGGCCGCCGCCAGCAGCGCCCGGGCGTGCTCCCGGGTGCGCTCCCGGGCGGCCACCGGATCGGCCATCGCCGTCCAGGCCACGCAGTACATCAGCAGCCGGGAGACGAAGTTGATCCACAGCAGCAGCGCCACCGGCACGCCGAAGGCGCCGTACAGGCTCTTCCCGGCGACGGAGCCGAGGTAGGAGGCGAGCAGGACCTTCAGCAGCTCGAAGCCGACCGCGCCGATCAGCGCGCCCTGCAGCACGTCGCGCCGGCGCTGGCCGCCGATCCCGGGGAACGGCGCCAGCAGGTAGGCGAAGAGCAGCGTGTCGCACGCTATGGCAATGAGCACGCCGACCCCGGTCAGCAGGTAGCCGCTGCGCAGGCCGGTCCAGTCGGCGATCCGCCCGGCCAGCGTCGTCCCGGCGGTGGAGGCGCCCACCGAGATCAGCGACACCACGCCGAGGCCGCCCAGCACCGCGCAGTCCCAGGCCTTGCGCAGCACCACGTTGGTGTCGTCGTCGGGCAACTGCCAGACGTCCCGGATCGAGGTGCGCATGGTGTCCACCCAGCCGAGGCCGGAGACCAGCAGCAGCGCCCCGCTGACCAGTCCGACGGCGCCCGCGTTGGCCACCAGGGACGGCAGGTTGAGCGCCTGCGAGATGCCCGGCAGCTGGTCGGAGATGTGCTTCTGCAGGTCCGCCACCTGGCTGCTGCTGAGCGTCGAGACGGCGATCGCCAGGCCCACCGTGAGCAGCGGGAACAGGGCGAGGAACCCGAAGAAGGTGACCGCACCGGCCAGCCGGTTGCCCCGGGCGGCGGAGAAGTACTCGTACACCCGGTACGGGCGGCTGCGCAGCACCCACGTGACGAGCGGGCCGACGACCGGGAGGCGGGTCAGGAAGTCCACCCGACCGGTTATACCGGTCCGTCCTCCGAACGGCCGTCAGGCTCGGCGCAGTCTCTAGCGTTTCACCAGGCGGCGGGCCCGGGCGAGGGCGCGGACGGCCTGGTAGGCGCCGTAGCGGCCGTGGCTGAGCAGTTCGGTGCGCACGCCGTCCACGCCGGGCGGCGGGCGGTAGCCGGCCGGCCGGAGCCGGGCGCAGTGGGCGGCGGCGCGGCGGAAGTACTCGCGGCGGTCGCCGGGCGGGATCCGGCCGGGCTTGGAGACGACGGTGTTGAGGTGGTGCAGCATCCGGCCGTAGACGACCGGGCGCCAGTGGTCGAGGTCGGGGCGGCGGTCCAGGAAGGCGAAGACCAGGTCGTACTGGGCGAAGACGTCGAAGTGCTTGCGGCTGGCGGTGGCCAGGATGTTGCCGCCCTCCTGGCGCTGGCGGTAGTGCACGCCGACCTCGTCGAGCAGGGTGATCCGGGCGGCGGCGAGCAGCGCCGGGTACGTCCAGGGGGTGTCCTCGTAGTAGCCGGCCGGGAAGACCAGCTGCTGGGCGGTGACGAAGTCGCGGCGGTAGGCCTTGTTCCAGACCACCTGGAGCAGGTCGAGCAGGTCGGGGCGGGCGGCGAGGTCGAAGACGTCCGGGGAGGCGGCGCCGAACACGTGGGCGGAGGCGGCCCGGGTGATCCGGCCGTCGGCGTAGGTGCGGGCGTAGTCGTAGACCAGGACGTCCGGGTCGCCGGTGGCGGCGAGCCGGTCGTCGACGCTCTTGAGCAGCTGGGGGGTGAGCGTGTCGTCGCTGTCGAGGAAGATCACGTAGTCCCCGGTGGCGGCCTCCAGGCCGGCGTTGCGGGCCCGGCCGAGGCCGACGTTCTCGGGCAGGTGCAGCACCCGGATCCGCGGGTCGGCGGCGGCTGCCTCGTCGAGCATCGGGCCGCAGCCGTCCGGGGAGCGGTCGTCCACCGCGATCAGTTCGAGGTCGGGGCCGCCCTGGCCGAGCACCGAGTCGAGACACTCGGCGAGGTAGTCCTGAACCTGGTACACGGGGACGATCACGCTGAAGCGGGGCACGGGCCCAGCGTAGTGGCCCCGAAGGGCCCCATGGCCCGGAGGTAGGATCGGTGCGCACGTACGCACCGATCCAAAGTGCGGTCAGGCCCTCAACGGGCTGCCACGCTCCTTCCCGAGAAAGGCCTGCGTAGCCGATGGCTCCCCGCCTCTCCATCGTCGTTCCGATCTACAACGTCGAGCGTTACCTGGTCGAATGCCTCGACTCGATCGCCGCCCAGACCTTCACGGACTTCGAGTGCGTCATGGTCGACGACGGTTCGAAGGACGACAGCGCGGCCCTCGCCGAGGCGTACGCGGCCAAGGACTCGCGGTTCCGCCTGGTCCGCCAGGTGAACAAGGGCCTCGGCGCGGCCCGCAACACCGGCATCCGGCACATCGACCCGGACGCCGAGTTCCTGTGCTTCGTCGACAGTGACGACTCGATGCCGCCGAGCGCGTACGAGTTGATGATCAACACCCTGGACGAGACCGGCTCGGACTTCGCCACCGGCAACGTGCTGCGGTTCCGCGCGGTGGGCTACTACCAGTCCGGCGGCCACTCGCGGCCGTTCAGGGAGACCAAGCTCAAGACGCACATCACCGAGGTCCCGGCGCTGGTCACCGACCGCACCGCGTGGAACAAGGTGTACCGCCGCTCCTTCTTCGACGCGGCCGGCATCCTCTACCCCGAGGGCATCCTGTACGAGGACGCGCCGGTCAGCGTGCCGCACCACTACCTCGCCAAGAGCGTGGACGTGCTCTGCGAGCCGATCTACCACTGGCGCGAGCGCGAGGTCGGCGAGATGTCGATCACCCAGATGCGCACCAACCCCAAGGGCCTGATCGACCGCGTCACCTCGGTCGAGCTGGTCCGCGGCTGGCTGCGCAAGCAGACCGATCCGCGCTTCGCCCAGTACCTGCGCTCCTACGACGAGAACACCCTCGTCGAGGAGATCCCGATGTTCTTCTGGTCCGTCGTGGACGGCGACAAGGAGTACCGGGACGCCTACATCAAGAACGTCAGCCGGCTGCTGCGGGCGATCGGCCCCGAGCAGGTCCGCAAGCTGCGGGCGCCGCTGCGGCTCAAGTACCACCTGACCCTCCAGGGCCGGATCGACGAGTTCGTCGAGCAGATCAAGTACGAGGGCGAGAGCAACGGCGGTGTCCAGGCCCGCGGTCTGCTGCGCCCGTACGCCGACTACCCGTTCCTGCGCGGCGGGCGCAAGAGCGTGCCGTCCGGCGTGCTCAAGCTGGACAACTCGCTGGTCATGCGCAGCCGGCTGTACGAGACGGCCTGGGTCGGCGGGCGACTGCAGCTGACCGGGCACGCGTACCCGGAGCAGCTGGGCGCGGCCGGCAAGCACGACATGGTCCGCACCCTGGTGCTGCGCGAGGCCAAGGGCCGCCGGGTGATCGCGGTGCCGATGAAGACCCAGTACAGCCCCGAGGCCACCGCCAGCTGCCACCACGACCTGTACAGCTGCGACTGGGCCGGCTTCACCGTCGGCGTCGACCCGAAGAAGCTCAAGCACCGCGGCCAGTGGAAGGACGGCAACTGGCGCGTCCTGGTGGCCGGCGCGGGCAAGGGCGGCGTCTACAAGGGCCGGGTCTGGGCCGGCTGGAGCGACACCGCGCAGTACATCCCGGCGCACTGGGTCGAGCCGGACGTGCGGATCGTGCCGTGGGTCCGGGACGGCTCCGTCTACCTGCGGGTGGAGACGGTCAAGGCCCGGGTGACCGGCCTGGCCTCGCACGGCGGCCGGGTCGAGGTGTCGGGCGCGGCCCGCTCCGGCTCCAGCTTCGCCGGGGCCCGGCTGCGGCTCACCCACGTCGAGTCCGACCGCGAGCTGGCCTTCCCGCTGGAGCTGGGCGCGCCGGTCGGCAGCCTGCAGCCGTTCAGCGTGTCCTTCCCGGTGGCCGAGCTGACCGCCCTCCGCGAGGCCTGGGCCGAGCTGGACCCGGTGGCCGCCGAGCGCGCCCGTGACCGCTGGGACACCGCGCTGGTCCTGGCCGACGGCAGCACCGTCCCGGTGACCTGGGACGACCGCAACGCCCCGGCGCAGCTGCACCTGCCGCTCAACCCGGACGCCCCGGTCGACCAGCGCCGGGCGCTCTACTCCAAGCCCTCCCCCAGCGGGTACCTGCAGTTCTCCGACCAGCTGCTGCAGCCGGTGGTGGACGAGGTCTCCGCCCGCGGCGCGGACGGCTTCCTGCTCAGCGGTTCGTTCCCGCTGTCCGGCGCGCACCGCTGGGAGCTGGTGGTCCGGCACGACTGGCGCGAGGAGGAGCACGTCTACCCGGTGGAGATCGCGGACGGACGGTTCCGGACCGCGCTGCCCGCCGTGCCGACGGCCTCCTTCGCCGGCCGGGTGCCGCTCGCCCAGGGCACCTGGAACGTCTTCTTCCGCCCGGTCGGCGCCGTGGCCGAGGAGCTTCCGAGCTCGTACGCGCTGATCTCGCCGGACTGCTTCGGCGCGATGCCGCTGGAGGTGGAGTCCCGGGGCAAGCGCATCGTGCTGGAGCGCCGCCACCACGACGGCCTCTCCCTGGAGTCGCACTCGGCGCTGCTGCCGGAGGAGCGCAGCGGCTACCGGCTGCGCCAGCTGCGGTTCGTCGACTACCCGAACGCCCGCCGGCACCCGGTGCGCGACACCGTGCTGTACAACGTCGGCCTCGGCGGCCTGTACGCCGACTCGCCGCGGGCGGTCCACGAGGAGCTGGTCCGCCGCGGCCTGCCGCTGGAGCACCTGTGGGGCAGTGACGACCTCCAGGCCGATCTGCCGCAGTCGGCGAGCGCGATCCGGCTGTGGAGCCCGGAGTGGTTCGAGGCGCTGGCCACCGCCAAGTACATCGTCACCAGCACCCACCTGCCCGACTTCTTCGTCCGCCGCCCCGGCCAGGTGGTCCTGCAGACCTGGCACGGCAGCCCGCTGAAGCAGATCGGCCTCGATTTCGAGAAGGTCTGGTTCACGGACGCGAACTACCTGAAGGGCCTCGCCCGGGAGGTTCCGAGCTGGAGTCTGCTGGCGGCCGGCAACAGCTGGTCGGCCCCGATCCTGCGACGCGCGTTCGATTACAAGGGCGAGATTCTCGAAAGCGGTTCGCCGAAGAACGACCTGCTCTTCGCGGCCGACCGGGAGAAGACCGCCGAACAGGTGCGCGAAAGGCTCGGCCTGCCCGAGGGCAAGAAGGTCGTGCTCTACGCGCCGACCTGGCGCGAGGACCGGCGCCGGCCGAACGGCGGGTACCAGCTGGACCTGCGGCTCGACCTGGCGGCGGCCAAGGCCGCGCTCGGCGACGACCAGGTGCTGCTGGTGCGCCGGCACAGCATGATGTGCGGTCAGATCCCGGGCGCTGGCAACGGCTACATCTGGGACGTCGGCAGCTACCCCGACATGGCGGAGCTGCTGCTGATCGCCGACGTGCTGATCACCGACTACTCCGCCAGCGTGTTCGACTTCGCCGCGACCGGCAAGCCGATCCTGTTCTTCACCTACGACCTGGAGCACTACCGCGACAACCTGCGCGGCTTCAGCCTGAACTTCGAGGCGGAGGCGCCCGGCCCGCTGCTGGCCACCTCCGAGGAACTGGTCGACGCGCTCGGCCGGGTCGGCGAGGTCGCGGCCGAGTACGCCGACAAGGCCGCCGCGTTCCGCACGGCGTACTGCGACCTGGACGACGGCAAGGCCTCCGCCCGGGTGGTCGACGCGATGCTCCGCGCGGAGTAGTGCCGAGCAGCACCGAGTAACACGGGGTAGCCCGCAGCACCCCGAGAGCCCCACCGAGGCGCGGGGGGGGGCCCCCGCCGAGGGCGCCCTGGGGGTTGCGGGGATGTTCACTCAACACAACAGAGTAGTGGGGGGGGAAAAGAAATGACAAAAC